>JAPSLQ010000118.1 GCA_031180595.1 Isoptericola sp.
GTACGTCGCGAGCAGCGGCGCCTCGTCGGTGTGCGTGTAGATGATCGTTGCGGAATCGGATCGAGTCTCGTTGGCCATGACCGTGCGGTGCTCCTGCGACGTCGAGATTGCTTGATGTCAAGATATCCGACCGGGCCGCCGCACGAGAACCGGGCGGCCTGCGCGTTCGCCGCGCGCGGGGCGCCCGGCGGTCTTACCGTCGTGGCGTGCCGACCCGACACCTACGACTCGCCACAGCCCGGTCCGACGCCGTCGCGGACGCGCTCGCCGCGCTGCGCGCCGAGCTGGGCCTGCCGGCGATGTTCCCCGGGGACGTGCTCGCCGAGGCCGAGGAGTGCGCGCAGCGCGAGGTCGCGAACGACCGCCAGGACCGGCGCGACATCGACTTCGTGACGATCGACCCTCCGGGCTCGCTCGACCTGGACCAGGCGGTCCACGTCGCGTCGTCCGGCAACGGGTACATCGTGCGCTACGCCATCGCCGACGTCGCCGCGTTCGTCACCCCCAGCAGCATCCTCGACGCCGAGCTCCACCGGCGCGGGATGACCGTCTACGGCCCCGACACGAAGACCCCGCTGCACCCCAAGGTCCTCTCCGAGGGCGCCGCGAGCCTCCTGCCCGGCGAGGACCGGCCCGCGGTGCTGTGGACGATCGGCCTCGACTCCTCGGGCGAGATCGTGAGCACCGCCGTCGCGCGCGCCCTGGTGCGCTCCCGGGCCCGGCTCACGTACGGCGAGGCCCAGACCGCGCTCGACGCCGGCACCGCGCCGGAGTCGCTCGCGCTGCTGGCCGACGTCGGGCGCCTGCGCCAGGAGCGCGAGCGCGAGCGGGGCGGGGTCTCGCTCGACGTGCCCGAGCAGGAGGTCGCCCAGCGGTCCGACGGCTCCTTCACGCTCGAGTACCGCCGCACGCTGCCGGTCGAGGGGTGGAACGCCCAGATCTCGCTGCTCACGGGCATCGTCGCCGCGAGCCTCATGCGCGAGGCCGGCGTCGGGATCTTCCGCACGCTGCCCCAGGCCGACCCGCGCGACGTCGCGCGGCTGCGCCGCACCGCGCGGGCGCTGGGCATCGAGTGGGGCCAGGACGTGACCTACGGCCAGCTCCTGCGCACGCTGGAGTCGCGTCGTCCCGCGCACGCGGCGTTCCTCAACGAGGCGACCACGCTCTTCCGCGGCGCCGGCTACCACGCGTTCGGGGTGCCGGGCGCCGACGGCGCGCTCGTCACCGCGCCCACCGACGGGCGGCACGGCGCGATCGCGGCCGAGTACGCGCACGTCACCGCGCCGCTGCGGCGGCTGGTCGACCGCTACGGCGCCGAGATCTGCCTCGCGCACGCGGCCGGCCGGTCGACGCCCCGGTGGGTGCTCGAGGCGCTGCCCGGGCTCCCCGCGACCATGGCGGAGTCCGGCCGGCGTGCGGCCGCGTTCGAGCGCTCCTGCGTCGACGTCGTCGAGGCGGCGCTGCTCACGGGGCGCGAGGGTCGGACGTACGACGCGGTCGTCGTCGACGTCGACGAGCGGCGCGACGGTGAGGACCGGCCCGAGCGGGGACTCGTGGTCCTGCGCGACCCGGCGGTGCGGGCGCCGGTCGAGGGCCGGGACCTGCCGCTCGGCGAGCGGGTCAAGGTGCGCCTCGCCGAGGCCGACGTCGCGCGGCGCCGGGTGCTGTTCCACCTCTCCTGAGCCGCCCGCGGCCCGGTTAGGGTTCCGGCATGCCTGCACGACGACGGACGGACCCGGTCGCGGGACGAGCCGCGGTCACCGCGTGGTTGCGCGGCGAGGCCGCGCGCGCCGAGGTGACGACGGCGGTCCGGTTCACGCTCGAGGAGCTCGCGGCCCTCGCGCCCGGCAACGCGGTCGAGGTGCGGGTCCCGCCCGCGGCCGCGGTGCAGGCCGTCGCGGGCCCGCGGCACACCCGTGGCACGCCGCCCAACGTGGTGGAGACGGACGCCGAGACGTGGCTCGCGCTCGCCACGGGTCGCGCGTCCTGGGCCGACGCCGTCGCGGAGGGCCGGGTGCGCGCGTCGGGCGAGCGGTCGGACCTGTCCGGGCTGCTGCCGCTGCAGGCGGCGCGCGAGCGCGGCTGACCCGCGGGCGCGGCCACGCGTGCCGCGGACGACCGGTGTCGGCGCCCTCCGCTAGCCTCGGCGCGCACGGTCGGTACCACCCGCCATCGGCCCGTGGCCTGCGGTTCAGCGGCAGTTCACGCGGTCCTGGTGAGGTGGGCGTACCCATCGCCATCCTGCCGAAGGAGTCAGCGTGAGCACCACGCACCCGTCGTCCCACCGCCGCCGCAGAGGGCCGGCCACCGCCGCCCTGCTCGCGGCGCTCGCCCTGCCCGCCTCCGCCGCGCTCGCGGTGCCGGCCGTCGCGGCACCGTCGCCCGACGCCCCCGTCGTCATCGAGGAGGTCTACGGGGGCGGCGGCAACAGCGGCGCCCCGCTGAACCAGGACTTCGTCGAGCTCTACAACCCGACCGACGAGCCGGTCGCCCTCGACGGCTGGTCCGTCCAGTACGCCTCCGCGACGGGCACGTGGGCCAACGGCGGCCAGACGAACCTGACCGGCGCGATCCCGGCCGGGGGCTCGTTCCTCGTGGGTCAGGCGCTCGGCGCCAACGCGTCGCTGCCGGGCCTGCCGGAGCCGGACGTCCAGGGCACGATCGCGATGTCGGGATCCGGCGCCAAGGTCGCGCTCGTGAGCTCGACCCAGCGCCTCACGTGCAGCGGCACGGCGTGCGCCGAGGCCGCCGACGTCGTGGACCTGGTGGGCTGGGGGACGAGCACGACGACGTTCCTGGGGTCGGGCCCCGCGCCCGGGACGAGCAACGCGACGTCGGTCGCTCGGGTCGACCACGTCAACACGGTCGACAACGCCGCCGACTTCGTCACGGGCACCCCTACCCCCGCGAACAGCGGCGCGGCGGGAGAGGAGCCGGACCCCGACCCGACCCCGGGGCCCGGGGACGTCGTCCCGATCGCGGAGATCCAGGGCACGGGCGCCGCGTCCCCCCTCGTCGGGCAGACGGTGACCACCCGCGGCGTCGTCACGGCGACCTACCCGACGGGCGGCTTCGACGGGCTGTACCTGCAGACCGAGGGCACCGGGGGCGACCCGGCCGACGACGCCACGCCGGGCGCCTCCGACGGCGTCTTCGTGTACTCGCGGGCCGCCGCGGAGGCGGTGCAGGCCGGTGACCACGTCGAGGTGACGGGCCCGGTCTCGGAGTACTTCGGGCTCACCCAGGTCCGGGCGTCGACGTGGACCGTCCTCGACGAGCCCGCGCAGGAGGTGAAGCCGACGGTGACGCCGTGGCCGGCGACCGAGGCCGAGCGCGAGGCGCTCGAGGGCATGCTCCTCGCCCCGGAGGGCGACTTCACCGTCACGGACAACTACTCGACGAACTACTACGGCACGATCGGCCTCGCCGCCGGCACGAGCCCGCTGGTCCAGCCCACGACGGTGGGCCGGCCGCTCTCGGCGGAGTACCACGCCCAGGTGGCCGACAACGCGGCCCGCGCCGTGCTCCTCGACGACGGCGCCACGACGAACTACAGCTCGTCGTCGAACGCGGCGAAGCCGCTGCCGTGGCTCACGGGCGGCGACCCGGTGCGCGTCGGTGCGGCCGTGACGTTCACGACCCCGGTCGTCCTCGACTTCCGGTACGACGCGTGGGGCTTCCAGCCGCTCACGCACCTGACGCCCGACGTCGCGGGCACGGTCCAGCCCGCCACCTTCGAGGACACGCGCAGCGAGCGGCCCGCGGACGTCGGCGGGAACCTCAAGGTGGGCACGTTCAACGTCCTCAACTACTTCACGACGACGGGGGACCAGCTCACGGGCTGCACGTACTACACCGATCGTGCGGGCGACCCGGTCACGGTCCGCGGCGGCTGCCTCGCGCGCGGTGCCGCGGAGGCCGAGGACCTCGAGCGCCAGGAGGCCAAGATCGTCGCCGCGATCTCGGGCCTGGGCGCCGACGTCGTGGCGCTCGAGGAGATCGAGAACTCGGTCCACTTCGGCAAGCCGCGCGACCAGGCGCTGTCCGACCTCGTCGACGCGCTCGACGAGCACGACGGCGCGGGCACGTGGGCCTACGTCGCCTCGCCGGCCGAGGTGCCCGAGGACGAGGACGTCATCCGCAACGCATTCATCTACCGCACGGCGACGGCCGAGCCCGTCGGCGAGTCGAGGATCCTCGTCGGCTCGGAGGCGTTCGTCAACGCCCGCGAGCCGCTCGCGCAGGTCTTCCAGCCCGCCGGCGGCGTCCTCGCGGACACGGGTGACGACGTCCTCGTCGTCACCAACCACTTCAAGTCCAAGGGGTCGGCCGGCCCGTGGCCCGGCGACGCCGACCAGGGCGACGGCCAGGGCAACGCCAACGAGTCGCGCGTGCGCCAGGCGACCGCGCTCGTCGAGTTCGCCGACGTCGTGGCGGCCGAGGCCGGCACGGACCGGGTGCTCCTCGTGGGCGACTTCAACGCCTACGAGAAGGAGGACCCGATCGTCGTGCTGACCGACGCCGGGTACACCGACCTCGGTCCGACGACGGGCAAGTACTCGTACTCGTTCGGCGGCCAGGTGGGCTCGCTCGACCACGTGCTGGCGTCGCCGGCGGCGGCCGAGCTGGTGACGGGCGCGGACATCTGGAACATCAACGCCTACGAGCCGGTGGCCAACGAGTACAGCCGGTACAACTACAACGTCTCGTTGCTGTACGACACGACGCCGTTCCGGTCGTCGGACCACGACCCGTTCCTCGTGGGTCTCGACCTGGCACCGTCGGCGCGCGCGTGGGACCCCGCCACGGTGTACGCGGCGGGTGACCGCGTGGTGCACGACGGCGTCCTCTACGAGGCGGTCCGCCGCGCGCACCGGTTCGAGCCCGGCGCCAAGGCCAACGGGCCCTGGGCCGAGGTCGGCGCGCCCGTCGCGACCGACGACGGGACGGTGGCGGCCTGGACCGGGTCGGGCCTCTACCTCCGTGGCGACGTCGTCGCGCACGACGGACACCTCTGGGAGGCGCAGCGGCGCAGCCGTGGGGTCGAGCCCGGCACCGGCCGGGCGGCCTGGGCCGACCTGGGCGCGCTCTGACCGCGGCCTGACCGCGACGCTCGGCCCGTCGGGGCCGCACCCGGGTGCGCCCGGGTGCGCCTCCGACGGTCCGGGCGCGTGGCATAGGCTCGTGGCGTGAGCAGCACGACGCCGGACCACCCGACCGACACGACGCCGGACGACGGCCCGGGCGCCGCGCCCGAGCCCGTGGCGACGGACGACGGGAGCACCGGGGCGGCCGAGGAGCACGTGCTCGTCGACCCGGCGCGCGTGCGGCGCGCCCCGAGGTACGGGGCGTTCCTCACCGTCGGTGCGGTGGTGGGGCTCGTCGCCGGGCTGTGGCTCGGCACGTGGCTCGTGGGCCAGGTGGACCCGGGCAGGGGCGACGTGCCTGTGCTGAAGCCGGGCGTCCTCGTCCTGGTGATCGCCGCGGCGACCACGACGGTCACCGCGATGCTCGCCGGCCTGCTCGCCGTGGTGGCGGACCGCCGCAGCCTGCGCGGTCGTTGATCGGCTGCCCGCCCGCCGCACGCGACCGCGCGGGGCGACGGCCCTGTGGGATACTCGAGGCATGCCCCTGCGCCCCGACGGCCGCTTGAACCATGACCTCATGCCCGGTGAGAAGGGCCCCCAGGACGCCTGCGGTGTCTTCGGTGTCTGGGCGCCGGGCGAGGAGGTCGCCAAGCTCGCCTACTTCGGCCTGTACGCCCTGCAGCACCGCGGGCAGGAGTCCGCGGGCATCGCCACCAGCAACGGCGAGCAGATCCTCGTCTACAAGGACATGGGTCTCGTGTCCCAGGTGTTCGACGAGACCGCGCTCAACGCGCTCACCGGCCACATCGCCGTCGGGCACTGCCGGTACTCGACGACCGGCGGCGTCACGTGGGAGAACGCGCAGCCCACGCTCGGCGCCACCGCCGCCGGCACCGTCGCGCTCGGCCACAACGGGAACCTGACGAACTCGGCCGAGCTGGTCAACCTCGTCGCCGAGCGGTACGGCGCGCAGCGCCGCGGCGAGCTCGCCCGGGGCAACACGACCGACACGGCCCTGGTCACGGCGCTCCTCGCCGGCGACGCCGACCACACGCTCGAGCAGACCGCCCTCGAGGTGCTGCCGCGCCTGCGCGGCGCCTTCTCGCTGGTCTTCATGGACGAGCGCACCCTCTACGCCGCGCGCGACCCGCAGGGCGTGCGGCCGCTGGTGCTCGGCCGCCTGCAGCGCGGCTGGGTGGTCGCGTCCGAGACGCCGGCCCTCGACATCGTCGGGGCCTCCTACGTGCGCGAGGTCGAGCCGGGCGAGCTCATCTGCATCGACGCCGACGGGCTGCGCTCGACGCGGTTCGCCGAGACCGAGCGCGCCGGCTGCGTGTTCGAGTACGTCTACCTCGCGCGCCCGGACAACACGATCAACGGCCGCTCCGTGCACGCGGCCCGCGTCGAGATGGGCCGGGCGCTCGCGCGCGAGCACCCCGTCGAGGCGGACCTGGTCATCCCCACGCCCGAGTCCGGGACGCCCGCCGCCGTCGGCTACGCCGCCGAGTCCGGGATCCCGTTCGGTCAGGGCCTGACGAAGAACGCCTACGTCGGCCGCACGTTCATCCAGCCGTCCGACACCCTGCGCCAGCTCGGCATCCGCCTCAAGCTGAACCCGCTCAAGGAGGTCATCCGCGGCAAGCGCCTCGTCGTCGTCGACGACTCGATCGTGCGCGGCAACACCCAGCGTGCGCTCATCCGCATGCTCCGCGAGGCCGGCGCGGCCGAGGTGCACGTGCGCATCTCCTCCCCGCCCGTGAAGTGGCCCTGCTTCTACGGCATCGACTTCGCCTCGCGCGCCGAGCTCATCGCCAACGGGCTCGCGATCGAGGAGATCGGCCAGTCGCTCGGCGCCGACTCCCTCGGGTACATCTCGATCGACGGCATGATCGCGGCGACCGAGCAGCCCGCCTCGCAGCTGTGCGCGGCGTGCTTCACGGGCAAGTACCCGATCGAGCTCCCCTCGGCCGACCAGCTCGGCAAGCACCTGCTCGAGCAGGCCGAGCTGCCTCTCGGCGCCCCCGAGGACGGGCTCACGCAGCTGTCCGTCGGCGCCGGCGCGACGGGCGCCCTCGACCACCCGTGAGCACCCCCGGCGGGACCACGGGTCCGGCCGCGACCCCCGAACGACACGCAGGAGCCGCGCACGTGACATCCGAACCGCTGACCTATGCCGCCGCCGGCGTCGACACCGAGGCCGGTGACAAGGCCGTCGAGCTCATGAAGGACGCGGTGCGGCGCACCCACGGACCGGCGGTGCTCGGGGGAGTGGGCGGCTTCGCCGGCCTCTACGACCTCTCGGCGTTCCGGCGCTACCGCCGGCCGCTGCTCGCCACGTCGACCGACGGCGTCGGGACCAAGGTCGCGATCGCGCAGGCGATGGACGTGCACGACACGATCGGGTTCGACCTCGTCGGCATGGTGGTCGACGACATCGTCGTCGTGGGCGCCGAGCCGCTCTTCATGACCGACTACATCGCGACGGGCAAGGTCGTGCCCGAGCGGATCGCCGACGTCGTGCGCGGCATCGCGCAGGCGTGCGAGGTGGCGGGCACGGCGCTGGTGGGCGGCGAGACGGCGGAGCACCCCGGCCTGCTCGCCCCGGACGAGTACGACGTCGCGGGCGCTGCCACCGGCATCGTGGAGGCCGACGACGTCCTCGGGCCCGAGCGCGTGCGCCCGGGCGACGTGCTGGTGGCGATGGCCTCGAGCGGCCTGCACTCCAACGGCTACTCGCTCGTGCGCGCCGTCGTGCGGCACGCGGGCTGGGAGCTCGACCGGCACGTCGAGGAGTTCGGGCGCACGCTCGGCGAGGAGCTGCTCGAGCCGACGCGCGTGTACGCGAGCGACGTCCTCGCCCTGGCGCGCGACGACGCCGCGCAGGTGCACGCCTTCACCCACGTCACGGGCGGCGGGCTCGCCGCCAACCTGGCGCGCGTCCTCCCGGAGGGGACGGTCGCCACGGTGGACCGCGCGTCGTGGGAGGTGCCGCCCGTGTTCCGAGTGGTCCGCGAGCTCGGCGGCGTGCCGCGCGGCGACCTGGAGAACACGCTCAACCTGGGCGTCGGGATGGTGGCCGTGGTCGCCGCCGAGGGTGCCGACGCCGCGCTCGCGCGCCTCGAGAACCTCGGGGTACCGGCCTGGGTCGTCGGCACGGTCGACGTGCTGGACGACGCCGCCGCAGGGGCGGACCTCGTCACGGGGACCAAGGGCGTGCGGGGCGGCGCGGTGCGGCTCGTGAACGACTACCGGTAGGCCTCGGCACGCACGAGGGGCCGGGCGGCATCAGCCGTCCGGCCCCTCGTGCGTGCTCAGGACGTGCTCGGGAGGAGCACGGTGAGGTCAGCGCCGCTCGTCGTCCCAGGCGGAGTACTCGTTGTCGAACCCGACGTCGTCACCGGTGCCCCAGCGGTCCTCGGTGGCGACGTCGGTCCGGCTGGCGCCACCCTTGAGCTCTTGCTCCAGTG
>JAPSLQ010000119.1 GCA_031180595.1 Isoptericola sp.
CGTCGCCTGGCAGGTCGACCTCCAGGTGACCTTCGTCCTCGACGACTGATGCCGGACAGGAGGGCCCGGCCGCCTGCGGGGCAGTCGGCCGGGCCCTCGGTGCGCGACGCGCCGGTCAGCGCGCCGGGGTGAGGTCCGGCATCTCCGCGCCGTCCGCACCGCTCTCACCGTCCCCGCGGTCCGTGTGCTCGGCGGCGTCCGGGACGGGCACGGTGTCCGACGTCGCCGCCTCGTCCTCCTCCGGCTGGTACCAGTCGGTGAGCGCGGGGTCGTCGGTGTCGAGCCACGCGCCCGCACCCTGGTCCTGCGCCGTCGGCACGACACCCACGACGAAGTCGTCGCCGTGCTCCTCGATGCCGGTGCGCACGCCCTGCACGAGCGCCTCGCGCGCGAAGCGGCGGCGCAGCGTCAGGGGGTCGCGGCTCAGGTCCTTGGTCCAGGCGACCATGACGAGCATCAGCACGAGCGAGAACGGCAGCGCGGTGATGATCACCAGGCTCTGCAGGCCGGACAGGGCGACGGAGCCGCCCGCGACGAGCAGCACGCTGGCGATCGCGGCGAGCGCGACGCCCCACGTGATCGTGCTCCACCGGCTCGGCGTGGGGTTGCCTCGCTCCGACAGCCCGGCCATGACGACGGAGGCCGAGTCGGCGCTCGTGACGAAGAAGATCACGATCGAGACCATCGCGGCGAGCGAGGTGAACGTGCCCGCCGGCAGCTGGGCGAGCAGCGCGAACAGCATGTCCTGCGGCGACTGCGCGGCGCTCAGCGCGCCGGTCGCCTGCTCGAGCCACATCGAGGTGCCGCCCAGGATCGTGAACCACACCAGGCACACGGCGCTCGGGACGACGATGACGGTGGTGACGAACTCGCGCAGCGTCCGGCCGCGGCTGATGCGCGCGATGAACAGGCCCACGAACGGCGTCCAGGAGACCCACCACGCCCAGTAGTAGGTGGTCCAGGCGTCCATGAACGCCTGCGCCTCCGGGCCGGTCGCGGCGCTCTGCGCCATGAGCGTGAAGAACTCGCCGACGACCGTCATGAGCGTGCCCTGGAGCAGGTTGAGCACGAACACCGTCGGGCCGACGACGAACACGAAGACTCCGAGCAGGCCGGCGACGGCCATGTTGACGTTCGACAGCGCGCGGATGCCGCGCTTGACGCCCGAGACGGCCGACAGGATGAACGCGACCGTGAGCACCGCGATGATGCCGACGATCGCGCCGTTGCCGAGCGGGCCGAGCCCGCCGACGATCTCGACGCCGCGGCCGATCTGCAGCGCGCCGATACCGAGCGAGACCGCCGTGCCGAACAGGGTCACGATGATCGCGAACGAGTCCACGACGGCGCCCAGCGGGCCCTCGGTGCGCTTGCCGAAGATCGGCTCGAGCAGCGAGGAGATGAGCGGGCTGCGGCCCTTGCGGTACGCGGCGTACGCGACGGCCCCGCCGACGAGCGCGTAGTAGGCCCACGCGACCGGACCCCAGTGGAACAGGGTCTGCGCCAGGGCGGCGTGCATCGCGGGGTTGGAGCCCGGCTCGAGGCCCTCGAACGCGGGGGGAAGATCGAGGAAGTACGTCATGGGCTCGTACGGGCCGAAGAAGAGCAGCCCGATGCCGATGCCGGCCGAGAAGAGCATCGCGATCCACGAGACCGTGGAGAACTCCGGCTTCTCGTCGTCCTGGCCGAGCCGGATGTTGCGGTGCCGGCCGAACCCGAGCCACATCATGTACACGAAGACGACGGCCGTGAGCAGCCCGAACATCCAGCCGAACGAGCCCGACACCCAGCCGAGTCCCGCGCCGGCGGCCGCCGACAGGCTCTCGGGCCCGACGACGCCCCAGGCGATGACGCCCGCGACCAGCGCGGCGGCGAGCGCGAAGACCCACCAGTTGGTCGAGAACGTCGTGCGCGTCCGCTCCACGCCGATGCCCGGCAGCAGGGCCGGGTGGACGCCCTCGGCGGTGCTGGGGTCGGTGACCTCGCGCAGCACGCGCTCGGCGGAGTCGGCGACGCGGCGCGGGCGGGGATGGTGATGGGAGTCGGAGCTGCCTGAAGTACTGCGTGTCGTGCGCGCCATGGCGGCGGGATCCTCTCGCAGCGGACAAAAGCAGTCCCATACTTTACCAGAAGGCGATTCGCGCGTGACTGGCACCATAAGAACAACGCGCGCACGCGCGCACGCGCGAGGACACCCAGGGGGCCGACCTCGGGCGTGCCCGACGTCACGCCCCGTCGTCCGGGCGGCGTTTGATCGCCGTGCGGGTGTCGCGTAGTCTTGTGCGTCGGCGCGTCCGCAGCGCGCCTGTCCCGTGTGCCGACGGCGCACCGCACTCGACCGCCGCGGCGGCCCGAGTTCCAGATCAAGCCGGTGACCGACGTCGTGCGAGCACGCCAAGACCAGGAGAGATGAGCAGCAACGTGGTGTACGCGATCGTCAAGGCCGGTGGCCGTCAGGAAAAGGTGTCCGTGGGGGACATCGTCGTCATGGACCGTGTCGGGGCCAAGGCCGGCGACACCGTCGAGCTGCCCGCCATCCTGCTGGTGGACGGGGAGAAGGTGACCTCCGACGCGAAGAAGCTCGCGAAGGTCAAGGTCACGGCCGAGGTCGTGCGGGACGCCAAGGGCCCCAAGATCACGATCCTCAAGTACAAGAACAAGACCGGCTACCGCAAGCGCCAGGGTCACCGCCAGCAGCTGACCCGCCTCAAGGTCACCGGCATCAAGTGACGTCCCGCGGGCCCTGCCCGCGCAGCACTCCTCGTTCTTCGAAAGCAGGTTCATCAGATGGCACACAAGAAGGGCGCGAGCTCCTCGCGCAACGGTCGTGACTCGAACGCCAAGTCCCTCGGCGTGAAGCGTTTCGGCGGCCAGACCGTCAAGGCCGGCGAGATCCTCGTCCGCCAGCGCGGCACCCACTTCCACCCGGGCGAGAACGTCGGTCGCGGTGGCGACGACACGCTGTTCGCCCTGACCGCCGGCTCGGTGGCCTTCGGCACGCGTCGTGGCCGCAAGGTCGTCGACATCGTCGCGGCGGAGGTCTGAGCCGTAGCGCAGCCAAGCAAGCGGAGGCGCAGACCGGTCCCGAGCACGGGGGTCTGACCGCTCGCTCTTCCCACGAGGGGCGCACCGTCGCGGTGCGCCCCTCGTGCTGTCTCCACCCAGCAAGTCCTGAGAGGATCGGACCATGGCCAGCTTCGTCGATCGCGTGGTGCTGCACGCCGCGGGCGGTGACGGCGGGCACGGAGTCGCGTCGATCCGCCGGGAGAAGTTCAAGCCCCTCGCCGGCCCGGACGGCGGCAACGGGGGCGACGGCGGCAGCGTGCGCCTCGTCGTCGACCCGTCCACGACCACGCTGCTCGAGTACCACCACTCGCCGCACCGCCGCGCCGGCAACGGCTCGCAGGGGATGGGCGACGACCGCGACGGTGCCAACGGCGCCGACCTCGTGCTGCGCGTGCCCGACGGCACGGTCGTCAAGGACCCCGACGGCAACGTCCTGGCGGACCTCGTGGGCGCCGGCGCGGAGTACGTCGTCGCGCACGGCGGCCGGGGCGGCCTGGGCAACCGGGCCCTCGCCTCGCCCAAGCGCAAGGCGCCGGGCTTCGCGCTGCTCGGCGAGCCGGGCGAGCACGCCGACGTCGTGCTCGAGCTCAAGACCATCGCCGACGTCGCGCTCGTCGGATACCCGAGCGCGGGCAAGTCGTCGCTCGTCGCGGCCGTCTCGGCCGCCCGGCCCAAGATCGCGGACTACCCCTTCACCACGCTCGTGCCGAACCTCGGCGTCGTGCAGGCCGGCGACATGCGCTTCACCGTCGCGGACGTGCCCGGTCTCATCCCGGGCGCGAGCGAGGGCAAGGGCCTGGGCCTGGAGTTCCTGCGGCACATCGAGCGCACCGCCGTCATCGTGCACGTCCTCGACTGCGCGACCCTCGAGCCGGGACGCGACCCCGTCAGCGACCTCGACGTCATCGAGGCCGAGCTCGGGGCGTACGCGGGGGACCTCGGCATCTCCGGCGGCCGTGTGCCGCTGAACGAGCGGCCCCGGCTCGTGGTGCTCAACAAGATCGACGTCCCCGAGGCGCGCGACCTCGCGGAGCTGGTCCGGCCGGAGCTCGAGGCCCGTGGGCTGCGCGTCTTCGAGGTCTCGACCGCCTCGCACGAGGGCCTGCGCCCCCTGACGTTCGCCCTGGCCCAGCTCGTCGAGCAGGCGCGCGCCGCCGCGCCGCCGCCCGAGCCGGCGCGCATCGTCCTGCGCCCGCGCGCCGTCGACGACGCGGGGTTCACCGTCACGCGGCGCACCGACGGCTCGACGGGCGACGTGTACTTCGAGGTCCGGGGCGCCAAGCCGGAGCGCTGGGTCCGCCAGACCGACTTCAACAACGACGAGGCGGTCGGCTTCCTCGCCGACCGGCTCGCCAAGCTCGGCGTCGAGGACAAGCTCTTCCAGGCGGGGGCCGTCGCGGGCGACGAGGTGCGCATCGGCGACCCGCGGAACGCGGTGGTGTTCGACTGGGAGCCCACGCTCGTCACGGGCGCGGAGCTCCTCGGCGCGCGCGGGACCGACCTGCGCCTCGACGAGAGCGCCCGTCCGACGCGCGCCCAGCGGCGCAAGGAGTTCACCGAGCGCATGGACGCCAAGGCGGAGGCACGCCGCGAGCTGTGGACCGAGCGCGAGTCGGGCCACTGGACGGACCCCGACGACGAGTGACGCCCGTACCGGGGAAGATGGCCTCGTGAACGCCGCCATCACCCGGGACAGCCTGCCGGACGCGCACCGCGTCGTCGTCAAGATCGGGTCGTCGTCGCTCACGGGCCCGGACGGCCACCTGGACGTCGCGGCGCTGCGGGCGCTGGTCGACGTGCTCGCCGCCCGGCGCGCGCGAGGCGGCCAGGTCGTGCTCGTGACCTCGGGCGCCGTCTCGGCCGGCATCGGCCCGCTCGGCCTGACGTCCCGGCCGAGGGACCTGGCCACGATGCAGGCCGCCGCGATGCTCGGCCAGGGTCAGCTCGTCGCCCGGTACACCGAGGCGTTCGCCGAGCACGGGCTGCGCGTCGGCCAGGTGCTGCTCACCGCGGAGGACACCGTGCGCCGCACGCGGTACCGCAACGCGCAGCGGTCCCTCGACAAGCTGCTCGCCCTCGGGGTCGTACCCGTCGTCAACGAGAACGACGCGGTGGCGACGGACGAGCTGCGCTTCGGCGACAACGACCGGCTCGCCGCGCTCGTGTCCCACCTCGTCCGAGCGGACGCCATGGTGCTGCTCACCGACGTCGACGGACTGCACGACGCCCCGCCCTCGCGGCCGGGCGCGCGTCGCATCGCCCACGTCTCGGACCTGTCGGAGGTCGCGGGCGTCGAGGTCACCGCACGCGGCAGCGCGGTCGGCACGGGCGGGATGGTCACCAAGCTCGAGTCGGTGCGCATCGCGACCGGCTCGGGCGTGCCCGTCGTCCTGACCAAGGCACAGAACGCGGCCGCGGCGCTCGCGGGCGAGGACGTCGGCACGTTCTTCGCCGCGACCGGGCGGCGTGCCACCGCGCGCCGGCTCTGGATCGCGCACGCCGCGCGGTCGCGCGGCCGGCTGCACCTCGACGCCGGGGCGGCGCGCGCCGTGCTCGGTGGTCGCGCGTCGCTCCTGCCCGCCGGGGTCACCCGCGTCGACGGTCAGTTCGACGCCGGCGACCCGGTCGAGCTCGTGGGGCCGGACGGGACGGTCGTCGCGCGCGGGCTCGTCGCGTTCGACTCGTCCGAGCTGCCGGCGCTGCTCGGCCGGTCCACCTACGACCTGCGCGAGCAGCTGGGGGAGGGGTACGACCGGGAGGTCGTGCACCGCGACGACCTCGTGCTCGAGGTCCGGAACGGCCTGTCCACCAGACGGTCCTCGTCGTAGTCTCGTGAGCATGTCCACCACGCTCACCGAGGTCCAGCGCACCGCCGACGTGCCCGACGACGTCACCACGGCCGTCCACGACGTCGCGCGCCGGGCGAAGGTCGCCTCGCGCGCGCTCGCGACCGCACCGCGCGCGACCAAGGACGCCGCGCTGCACGCGATCGCGGACGCGCTCGTGGCCGCGGCCGACGAGATCGTCGCCGCGAACGCCGAGGACGTCGAGCGCGGTCGCGCGGGCGGCATGACGCCCGGCCTGCTCGACCGGCTCACCCTCACGCCCGACCGCGTGCGCGCCATCGCCGACGCGCTGCGTGAGCTCGCCGGCCTCCCCGACCCGGTCGGCGAGGTCGTGCGCGGCCAGACGCTGCCCAACGGCCTGCGCCTGCGCCAGCTCCGGGTGCCGATGGGCGTGGTCGGGATGATCTACGAGGCCCGGCCGAACGTCACGGTCGACGCCGCCGGTCTCGCCCTCAAGTCCGGCAACGCCGTGATCCTGCGCGGCGGGAGCGCCGCCGCGTCGTCGAACACGGTCATCACCGCCGTCATGCGCCGGGCCCTCGAGGCGCAGGGTCTGCCCGGCGACCTCGTGCAGTCGATCGACCGGCACGGGCGTCCCGGCGGCGTCGCGCTCATGCGGGCCCGCGGCCTGGTCGACGTGCTCATCCCGCGCGGGGGCGCCGACCTGATCCGCACCGTCGTCGAGCAGTCCACCGTGCCGGTCATCGAGACGGGCGTCGGCAACGTCCACGTCTACGTCGACGGCTCGGCCGACGTCGCGACCGCCGTCGAGATCGTCATGAACGCCAAGACCCAGCGCGTGGGGGTGTGCAACGCGGCGGAGACGCTGCTCGTGCACCGTGACGCCGCCCCGGCGTTCCTGCCGGCGGCCCTCGCGGCCCTCGCGGGCGCCGGGGTCGTCCTGCACGGCGACGCGGCGTCGTCGTCGTTCGCGCCCGAGAGCGTCGAGGTCGTGCCCGCCGTCGACGACGACTGGGCCACCGAGTACCTCGCGCTCGAGCTCGCGGTGCGCGTCGTCGACTCGCTCGACGAGGCGATCGAGCACATCCGGACCTGGTCCTCGGGCCACACGGAGGCGATCGTGACGAACGACCTGCGGTCCGCCGACCGGTTCGTCGCCGAGATCGACTCGGCCGCGATCATGGTCAACGCCTCGACGCGGTTCACCGACGGCGGTCAGCTCGGGCTCGGCGCCGAGATCGGCATCTCGACGCAGAAGCTGCACGCGCGCGGGCCCATGGGCCTGGCGGAGCTCACGACGACCAAGTGGGTCGTGCAGGGCGACGGCCACGTGCGGCCCTGAGCCCCGCCCCGGCCGGCGTCGCGGCCGCCTCCGGCGGCCGTGAGAGACTGGGCCCGCGACGCCGTCGAGGCGTCGCGGAGCACCGCACAGCAGGACCCGCAGAGTCACGACCGCACAGGAGGAGAACCCGTGCTGCACACCGCCGTCCAGATCGCCCAGGAGGCCACCGAGCACGCCGAGGCGTCGATCTCCCCGGTCGCCCTGGGTGCCCTCGCGTTCGGCGGCCTGGTCGCCCTGCTCCTGGTGACCTACGCCTTCCGCCACGTCGGTTCGCGCCACTGACGCACGACCGTCCGGTCAGCGTGAGCCAGCAGCGCCGTCCGCGCCTGGGCGTGATGGGCGGGACGTTCGACCCCGTCCACCACGGGCACCTCGTCGCCGCCTCCGAGGCGGCGGCCCTGCTCGACCTCGACGAGGTCGTGTTCGTCCCCACGGGCAAGCCCACCTTCAAGCAGCACCAGCGGGTGTCGCCCGCCGAGCACCGCTACCTGATGACGGTGATCGCGACGGCGTCGAACCCGCGGTTCACCGTCAGCCGCGTCGACATCGACCGGCCCGGCCTCACCTACACGGTGGACACGCTGCGGGACCTGCGGGCCGAGCGTCCCGAGGCCGACCTCTACTTCATCACCGGCGCGGACGCGATCGAGCAGATCTTGACGTGGAAGGATGCCGCCCAGCTGTGGGACATGGCACACTTCGTCGCGGTGACGCGACCGGGACATCACCTCACGGTGGACGGACTGCCCCCGGACGGCGTGACGACGCTCGAGGTCCCGGCGCTGGCGATCTCGTCGTCGGACTGCCGGCGGCGCGCCGAGGCGGGGCAGCCGGTGTGGTACCTGGTCCCGGACGGCGTGGTCCAGTACATCGCGAAGCACGGTCTGTATCGAGGTCTCGATGAGTGACAACAGCAAGCGACCGCTGACGCGGCGCGAGATCCGCGAGCGCGAGCAGGCCGCGGCCGCGGCCGCCGCTGCCCAGGCCGGCGGCCAGGGCGCGGGCGACGCCGGGCAGGCGCCGGCCGCCCAGTCCCGCCCGGCGTTCCCGGCGTCGTACGGCACGCGGCCCGCGGAGCCCTTCCCTGCGCCTCCGGCGTCTGCGAACCCGGGGGCCACGCCGCCGTCGCGCCGCGCCCTGCGCGAGCAGGCCGCCGCGCACGAGCCGCCCGAGCAGCCGCCCTTCTCGGCGCAGGCGCCCGTGGTGCGGCCGCCGTCCACGTCGGGGGGTGTCCGCCGCGTCGACGAGACCGGGCGCCTCACGCCCGTGCAGCGCCCGTCGGGCGACGCCGAGCCGCGGCCGGCCGCCCCGTTCGGCCAGGACGCACCCGGCCGT
>JAPSLQ010000120.1 GCA_031180595.1 Isoptericola sp.
CACGAGACCAGGTTGCCGATCACGGCACCCAGCACCACGAGCGCCGAGTTGATCAGGTAGTGGTGGAACGGGTGGAGCAGCGCCGTCCACCCGTCGCCGTAGTTGGACAGGTCCAGCTCGGTCGGGATGAGGCCCGGCTCGCGGAAGATGAGCGCGGTCGGCTTGAACGAGCTCGACAGCATCCACAGGAGCGGGTAGAGCATGACCAGCCCGAAGGCGATCAGCGCGACGTGCCGCAGCAGGCCGCGCACGCGGGGGCCGACCCGACGACGGGGCGCCGGTCCCGGGATGGCGGCGGCGACCTCGCTGAGGGTCGCGCCGCGGCGACCGGACGTGGGCTCGGGACGCGCCTCGGGGCGCACTGGCGTGTCAGTCATCGTAGAAGACCCAGAACTTGGAGGCGAGGAAGTTGACCGCGGTCATGCCCGCGACGATGAGGAGCAGGAACCAGGCCATCGCGGACGCGTAGCCCATCTCGTACGACGCGAAGCCCTTCTGGTACAGGTACAGCGTGTAGAAGAGCGTCGAGTCCACCGGACCGCCGGTGCCGCTGGAGACGATGTACGCCTGGGTGAACGACTGGAACGCCCCGATGAGCTGCAGCACGAGGTTGAAGAACACGATGGGCGTCAGCAGCGGCAGCGTGATGCTGAGGAACTGCCGGACCTTGCCGGCGCCGTCGATCGAGGCCGCCTCGTAGTACATCGTCGGGATCTGCCGCAGGCCCGCCAGGAAGATGACCATCGGCGCGCCGAAGGTCCAGACGTTGAGCACCATGAGGGTGCCGAGCGCGTAGTCCGGGTGCGACACCCAGCCGTGCCCCTGGACGCCGAAGAAGCCCAGGACCTGGTTGACGAGGCCGTCGGCACCGAAGACCTGCCGCCACAGGATCGCGATCGCGACGCTGCCGCCCAGCAGCGACGGCAGGTAGAAGGCCGAGCGGTAGAGCGCCAGACCGCGCATGCCCCGGTCGAGCACCATCGCGAGGGCCAGCGCCGCGGCGAGCTGCAGCGGGACCGACACGAACACGTACGTGAACGTGACCCGGAGCGCCTGGAAGAAGCGCGGGTCGTCGAACATCCGCGTGTAGTTCTCGATGCCGACCCAGCCGGGCGCGGACAGCAGGCTGTAGTCCGTGAACGACAGGTACAGCGACGCGACCAGCGGGAACGCCGTGATGAGCGCCAGGCCGGCGAACCACGGCGCGAGGAACACCGCGGCCGCCTTGCCGTCCCCCTTGCGCCGTTCGGGCCTCGCGCCGCGGGTGCGGGCGACCTCCTGGATCACCGCCATGGCCGCACCTCCCCGTGCGGCTGTGTGGTGGGCGTCATGCCGACCTCCAGATCTCCGTCGATCCTGGGTGTCACGCCGCTCGACGGTGCGAGCGGCGGGAAACCGGTTGCTGTCGAGGAACGTATCACATGAGGAACCGGTTTCCGATGGTGTACGGTCAAGCATCGGGACGACACGCCGCGACGACGCGCGGCTGTGACCACAACGTGATCCACGCGCGACCGGCGCGTGATGCGACGGACGGGGGCGACGATGCCTGTTGCGAGGCCTGGGGCTCGTACGCGACGGCCTGCGGTGACCATCGCCGACGTCGCGGCGGCGGCAGGGGTGTCGCGAGCCACGGTGTCCCGCGTGATGAACGGGCGCAGCACCGTCGACCCCGCGATCTCCGCCCGGGTGCAGGAGGCGGCGATCGAGCTGAACTACCGCCCGAGCAACGTCGCGCGGAGCCTGTCGCTCGGTCGCACGACGACGGTGGCGCTCGTCGTGCCCGACCTCAGCAACCCCGTCTTCCAGCGAGTCCTCGAGGGCGTGACGTCGGCGGCGGCGGAGGACGGCTACCGCGTGCTCGTCGCCGACGCGGCCGAGGACCCGAGCCAGGAGGCCGCCATCGCGCGCGACGCACGCCTGCGCTGCGACGCGCTCATCCTCATGGCGCCCCGCATGCCCGACGGCGAGCTCGCGGCCCTGCTCCCCGACGTCGAGCCGGCCGTCCTGATCAACCGCGAGCTGGCCGCGGGCGCCGCGCCCACGCTCGTCGTCGACTACGCCGACGCGATGGAGCAGGTGCTCGAGCACCTCCTCGGGCTCGGCCACCGCCGGGTCGCCTACCTCGCCGGCCCGGCCGCGGCGGCGTCCGACGCCGCCCGGCGGCGCGGGCTCGCCGCGGTGCTGGACCGGTACCCCGACCTGGACGTCACCGTCCTGCCCACCGGGGCCGACATCGCGGCCGGTCACGCGGCCGCCCGCGCCGTGCTGGCGAGCCGCGTGACCGCGGTCGTCGCGTTCAACGACCTGGTGTCGTTCGGCCTGCTCGCGGCCCTCAACGAGGCGGGGGTCGCCGTGCCCGCCGACATCTCCGTCGCCGGCTTCGACGACATCGAGCTCGCCGGGTACGCCACGCCGGCGCTGACCACCGTCGCCGTGCCCCAGGTCGACCTGGGCCGGCACGCCTGGAGGGAGCTCCACGCCGTGATCGACGACTCGGCCCACGCCGCGACCCGGACGCGCTTCGGTGCGCGGCTGCAGGTGCGCGCCAGCACCGGCCCCGTGCCGCCACGGGTGGCGCGGGCCGAGGTCCACGAGCCCGACCGGCATCCCGAGGGCGCGGGTGCGGCGGCCGAGCAGCAGCCGCCCGAGCCGGTTCCGACCTGGTCGGTCGAGTCGGGCGCCGTCGTCCTGCACCGTGCGCTCGACCACGTCCCTCTCTCGCGGTACGAGCCCGGCGGGACGCTGCCCACGATCCACTCGCCGCGGCCGTACCTGCACCCGGTGCACTCGCTCGCCGGCGTCCCGCTCACCGACGTGAGCCCCGTCGACCACCGGCACCACTACGGCGTCAGCATGGCCGTGGCGGACGTCAGCGGGACGAGCCACTGGGGCGGCCGGACGTTCGTGGCCGACGTCGGGCCGACGCTCCTGCCCAACCACGGGCGGCAGACCAGCACGCAGACCGTCGTCGACCCGCTCTCCCCGCACGTCCTGCTCGACACGGTGCTGTGGAGCGACGAGCACGGCGCGCCGCAGCTCGAGGAGCGCCGTCGCGTCGGCGCCCGCCTGCTGGACGACGACGGCTGGGTGCTCGAGTGGCGCTCGACCCTGCACGCGGCCCACGGCCCGTTCGAGATCCGCTCGCCCGCGACCAACGGGCGCCCGGGCGCCGGCTACGGCGGCGTCTTCTGGCGCCTCCCGGTGGCCGCGAGCACGCGTGTCCTCTCCGCGGCCGGGGAGGGCGAGGACCTGGCGCACGGCAGCACGTCGCCCTGGGTCGCGTTCGTGCAGCGGCACACCGACCACCAGGGTGGAGAGCGCTCGACCACCCTGCTGCTGACCCAGACCTCGCCCGCGCGGCACTGGTTCCTGCGTGCCGACGAGTACCCCGGCGCATGCCCCGCGCTCGCGTGGGACACCCCGCTCAAGGTTCCGGCCGGCGGCACCGTGGAGACCGGCGTCGTCGCGGCGCTGCTCGACCGCGCTCTCGACGCCGCCGAGGCGGCCGAGCTGGCGACCGGGCTCCGTTGACCACCCACCTCCGGAAGGTACCGATGGAAGCGCAGCACGCCGACCGCATCGCGGTCGTGGGCATCCATGGCCACGGCGCCAAGCACGTCGAGCACGCCCTCGAGCTCGAGCGCGCGGGCCGCGCCAGGCTCGTCGCGGTGGTCGACCCGCGCCCGCCGGAGCCCGGCGCCGCCGGTCACGACGCGGGCGTGGCCTGGTACCCGACGTTCGGCGACCTGCTGTCGGCACCCGGGGACGCGGACCGCCCCGACGTCGTGGTGCTCAGCACGCCCATCCCGACCCACCTCCCGCTCGCCCGCGCGGCGATGGAGGCGGGCATGGACGTGCTGCTCGAGAAGCCGACGGCGGCGTCGCTCGCCGAGCACACCGAGCTCGTCGCGATCGCCGGGCGCACCGGACGACGCCTCCAGGTGGGGTTCCAGACGTTCGGCTCGCACGCGGTGCCCGCTGCCACCGAGCTCGTCGCGCGCGGCGAGGTCGGCGAGCTGCTCGGGATCGGCGCGGTGGGCACCTGGGTCCGCACCGCCGCCTACTGGCAGCGCGCACCCTGGGCCGGTCGGCGGCGGCTGGACGGCCGCGACGTCGTCGACGGCGTCGTGACGAACCCGCTCGCGCACGCCGTCGCCACGGCGCTGCGGATCGGCGGCGCGACGACGGCCGAGGACGTCGCGTGGGTCGACACCGACCTCTACCGGGCGAACCCGATCGAGGCCGACGACACGTCGTCCGTGCGCGTGGTCGCCGCGGACGGCATGCGCTACGGCTTCGGCCTGACCCTCTGCGCCGCCGAGCGCGCGCCGGCCCGCGTGCTCGTGCTGGGCACGCGCGGCGAGCTCGTGCTCGACTACGAGCACGACCGCCTCCGGCTGCGCACCGACCACGTCACCATGGACAAGACCTACGGGCGCACGCCGCTGCTCGACGACCTCCTCGACGCCCGGGCCGACGGGTCGCGCCCGCTGCTGTGCGACGTGCGCGACACGGGGGCCTTCATGCGCGTGCTCGAGGCCGTGCGCACCGGCGCCGACCCGACCCCTGTCCCGGACGGCGCCGTCGTCTGGCAGGGCGAGGGCGGCGACCGCCACCCGGTCGTGCGCGACGTCGCCGAGTGGTGCGACCGCGCCGCCCGCACGCAGCAGACCTTCGCCGAGCTGGGCGCCCCCTGGGCGACCTGACCCGGCCGTCGCACCACCCGAGCCGATCGCGCGAGGGTGGTGCACCCCGAGCGAGGAACCGGTTTCCCGCTCGACCGGCAGGACCCGCGGTCACCGCCGACCGCGGAACGGACGAGACGAGGGAGTTTCGCACCATGCAACCCACACCCCCCACCACCGCCCGCCGACGCCGCCGGGCAGCGGCGGTCGCCGGATCGGCCGCTGCCTCGCTGCTCCTGGGCTCCGTCGCCGCCGCCGCACCGGGCTCACCCGGGGTCGGCGCCGACGACCTCGGCCGCCAGGTCATCAGCCCGGGCGCCGACGGCTGGGCCTCCGTCACGACGACCACCTACCCCGAGGGCGTCGCCCGGGAGGCGACGCCCGTCACGGGCGGCGCGGACGCCGCACCGGAGCACGTCTACGTCGTCGACACGTG
Organism: Isoptericola sp.; assembly: GCA_031180595.1. Taxonomy (GTDB): domain Bacteria; phylum Actinomycetota; class Actinomycetes; order Actinomycetales; family Cellulomonadaceae; genus Isoptericola. The sequence continues at coordinate 5,125 of JAPSLQ010000120.1, forward strand.
GGACGAGCTCCGCGACGCGCTCGGCGGCAAGGCCGGCGCGGACCACAACGACGGCCGGCACACCACGGTCCCGCGGATCGTCTACGTGACCGGCCACGTCGACGCCTTCGAGGGCCAGGACTGCCAGGCCTTCGCCGACCAGGTGACCGTCGAGGGCACCGGAGAGCCGTTCTCGATGGACGACTACGTGGCGCACTACGACCCGGCCGGGGACTGGGGCTGGAACGACCCGTCGGGGCCGCTCGAGGACGCGCGCCGCGCGGCGGCCACCGTCCAGTCGTACCAGACCCAGGTCCACGTGGGGTCGAACGTCACGATCGTCGGTGTCGGCGACGACGCCCAGATCTCGGGCGCCAACCTGCGGATCCGCGACTCGCACAACGTGATCCTGCGCAACCTCACGATCTCGGACGCCCGCGACTGCTTCCCCGAGTGGGACCCCGGCGACGGCGGCTCGGGCAACTGGAACTCGGCGTACGACAACGTGTCGGTCTGGACGTCGACGAGCGTCTGGGTCGACCACAACACGTTCGACGACGGCGAGCACCCGGCCGAGTCGCTCCCGACCGTCTACGGCCGACCCTTCGAGATCCACGACGGCCTGCTCGACATCACGCACGGCTCGGACCTCGTCACGGTGTCCTACAACCGGTTCGAGGCGCACGACAAGACGATGCTCATCGGTTCCTCGGACGGCCGCCTGCAGGACCGGGGCCAGCACCGCGTGACCCTCCACCACAACCACTGGCAGGACATCGGCCAGCGGGCGCCGCGCGTGCGGTTCGGTGACGTGCACGTCTACAACAACCACTACGAGCAGTCCGAGCCCGGGCTCTTCCAGTACTACTGGGGCGCCGGACGGGAGTCGTCGATCGTCGCGGAGAACAACGCGGTCGACCTGGCGGCGGGCGTGGACCCGGGCCGCATCATCGGGGTGTACGGCGGGACGATGCTCAGCGAGTCCGGCACGTTCGTGAACCGGCGGCTCACCGACGTCGTGGGCGCCTACAACGCGACGGCGTCCGTGCCGCTCGCCGACGAGGCGCGGTGGACGCCGTCCGACCACTACTCGTACCGCCTGCTGCCGACGCAGGCGGTGCCGGGCGTCGTCGGCGCCAAGGCCGGCGCGGGCAAGCTCGCCTCCGTGCTCCCGTAGTCCGTGCGAGCGGAGAATTGGCCCGGTTCGCGACCGCGAACCGGGCCAATTCTCCGCTCGCAGCGCTCAGGTGAGGTCGACGCCGAGGTCGAGGTCCGCGAGGCGGACCGGCTCCCCGGTCTCGAGCGAGCGGTTCCCCGCGTACCCGACGCCCGAGGCGCGCAGTCCGTCGACCAGCCGCGCGGCGCGCCCGAGCGGGTCGGGCTCGTCCCGGCCGCGGAAGACGTCCGAGAGCAGCAGCGCGTCACCGCCGCCGTGCCCGCCCGTGCCGACGTTGTGGATCGGGCGCTCCTCGGCGCGCTCCCAGTGCCGCTGGACGACCAGCCGCTCGCCCTGGGGCCGCACCTCGTCCTGCGCGAACGCCTCGGTGAAGCTCGGGTCGAGGACTGCGCGGCCGTCGCCGAACTCGACGGAACCGCGCTCGACGACCTCGAGCTCCGCGCGGCCCCGCGAGCCGTTGACCACCACGCGGTACCCCTCCCACGGCGCGTAGGCCACGAGCGAGTACGTCAGCACGGGGCCGCTCGCGTACTCGACGACCAGGCCGAGGGTGTCCTCCGTGGTGATGCCGGCGTCGAAGACGCTGCGGTTGCGCACGTACCCGTCGATGGCCTGCGCCTCGGGTCCGTAGAGCTCGCTCAGGTACGGGTCCTTCTCGATGTCGAGGAACCACGGGTCGACGCCCTGCTCGTTGAGCGCGCGCTCCCCCTCGGTGGGCTGGTAGCCCGTCGCGTGCGCGGCGTCGTCGCCGTAGAAGCGGCGCCCCCCGCTCGCGAAGACGCGCTCGGGGACGGCGTCGATCCACCAGTTGACGAGGTCGAAGTGGTGGCTCGACTTGTGGACGAGCAGGCCGCCGTTGTTGGTCTTCTCGCGGTGCCAGCGGCGGAAGTAGTCCGCGCCGTGCACGGTGTCGAGGGCCCAGTCGAAGTGCACGGACAGCACGCGGCCGATCTCGCCGGAGGCGATGACCTCGCGCAGCGCGGAGTTGCGCGGCGAGTACCGGTAGTTGAACGTCATCGTCAGGTCGCGGCCCGTCTCCCGGACGGCGTCCGAGATCTGGCGTGCCTCGGCCGCGGTCGCCGCGATCGGCTTCTCGACGACGACGTCGACGCCGGCGCGCAGCGCGCGGGAGACCATCTCGGCGTGGGTGTTGTCGACCGAGGTGACGACCACGCGGTCGACCCGCTGCTCGTCGATCGCCTTCTCGAGGTCGTCCGGGTGGTACACCGGGCGGGCGCCGCCGACCTTCGCCGCGACCCGCGACTCGTGGACCGCGGCGCGAACCGGGTTCGGCTCCACCCAGGCGACGATCTCGCCGTCGTCGGCGTGGGCGTCGAGCAGGCCGTTGACGAACATGCCGGCCCGGTGGCCGGTCCCCACGACCGCGTACCGGCGTCGGACGGGGCTGGAGGAGGAGGGCATCATCGATCTCCCATCGGGGAAGCGGTTTCCCGCCCAGCCTACCGGACCGCGAGGTAGCGCAGGATCCGGCGAGGTAGCGCAGGATCCGGCGAGGTAGCGCAGGATCCGGCGAGGTAGCGCGCGGACCGCGCTACCTCGCCGCGCGCAGCGCTACCTCGGCGATCTCCGCGCTACCTCGGCGATCTCCGCGCTACCTCGCCGTGCGCGGCGCTACCTCGACGGGGTGAGCACGACCTGCCCGGCCCAGGCGAAGCCGCCGCCGAACCCGAACAGCAGCGCGGGCACGCCGGCCGGGACCCGGCCGCCGTGCCACCACTTGGACAGGCCCATGGGGATGGACGCCGCCGACGTGTTCCCGGACTCGGTGATGTCGGTGACGACGACCTTGTCCTCGAGGCCCAGGTTCTTGGCGAGCGGCTCGATGATCCGCAGGTTCGCCTGGTGCGCGACGAGCACCTCGATGTCGTCGAGCGTCAGACCCGAGGCGTCGACGACGCGGCGCGCCCGCTCGGCGGCGCGCGTGATGGCCCACTTGAACACCGCGCGGCCGTCCTGCGCGAACTTCTCCTCCGGCGCCTCGATCACCACGGCGGGCGTGATCTCCGGCTCCGAGCCCCACACGACCGGGCCGACGCCGGGCGCGTCGGCGGCCTGCAGCACCGCGGCGCCCGCCCCGTCGGCGGTGAGGATGCAGGTGCTGCGGTCCGTCCAGTCGGTGAACGCCGTGAGCT
>JAPSLQ010000121.1:0-5330 GCA_031180595.1 Isoptericola sp.
CCCCCACCCTTCACTGCACGACGTCGAGGTCCTCCGCGTCGACGATGCGGTAGGCGTAGCCCTGCTCGGCGAGGAACCGCTGACGGTGCGCGGCGAACTCCTGGTCCACGGTGTCGCGGGCCACGACGGCGTAGAAGTGCGCGGTGCGGCCGTCCTGCTTGGGCCGCATGACGCGCCCGAGCCGCTGCGCCTCCTCCTGGCGGGAGCCGAACGACCCGGACACCTGGATCGCCACGGACGCCTCGGGCAGGTCGATCGAGAAGTTCGCGACCTTCGACACCACGAGCCGCGAGATCTCGCCCGTCCGGAAGGCCTGGAACAGGCGCTGGCGCTCGCGGACCGTCGTCGCACCCGTGATGAGCGGCGCGTCGAGGTGGTCCGAGAGCTCCTCGAGCTGGTCCAGGTACTGCCCGATGACGAGGACCTGGTCGTCCGGGTGCTGCGCCACGATCCGCTCGACCACGCGGTTCTTGCCCGGCGCGCACGCCGCGAGGCGGTACTTGTCCTCGGGCTCGGCGGTCGCGTAGACCATCCGCTCGTGCTCGGGGAGCGTGAGCCGCACCTCGACGCAGTCGGCCGGCGCGATGTAGCCCTGCGCCTCGATGTCCTTCCACGGCGCGTCGTACCGCTTGGGCCCGATGAGGGAGAACACCTCGTCCTCGCGGCCGTCCTCGCGCACCAGCGTGGCCGTGAGGCCGAGACGACGGCGCGCCTGCAGGTCCGCCGTCATGCGGAAGATCGGCGCGGGCAGCAGGTGGACCTCGTCGTAGACGACGAGGCCCCAGTCGCGCGCGTCGAGCAGCTCGAGGTGGGTGTACACACCCTTCCGCTTGGTGGTGAGCACCTGGTACGTCGCGATCGTGACGGGCTTGATCTCCTTGCGCGCGCCCGAGTACTCGCCGATCTCCTCCTCGGTCAGCGACGTGCGGCGCACGAGCTCGTCGCGCCACTGCCGCGCGCTGACGGTGTTGGTCACGAGGATGAGCGTCGTCGTGCCGGACTTCGCCATGGCCCCCGCGCCGACGATCGTCTTGCCCGCGCCGCACGGCAGCACGACGACGCCCGAGCCGCCGTGCCAGAACCCGTCGACGGCCTGCGCCTGGTACGGCCGCATCTCCCAGTCCTTGGGCTGCTCCGCGGGCGTGCGGGGCTTCGTCGTCGGCGACAGCTCGATGGGGTGCTTCTCGCCGTCGACGTACCCGGCGAGGTCCTCGGCCGGCCAGCCGAGCTTCACCAGGGCCTGCTTGAGGTGGCCCCGCTCGCTCGGGTGGACCAGGACGGCATCCTCGGCGGTGCCGGTGTCCACACGCGCGCCCACCATGCCCGTGGTCCGCTTCGACTTGAGCACCTCGGCGAGGACGGCCTTGTCGGTGGCCTCGAGCACGAGCCCGTGCGTCGGGTGGGACACGAGCCGCAGGCGGCCGTAGCGGGCCATCGTCTCGGCGACGTCGACGAGGAGCGCGTGCGGGACGGGGTAGCGCGAGTACTCGATGAGCGTGTCGACGACCTGCTCGGCGTCGTGCCCGGCGGCGCGCGCGTTCCACAGGCCGAGGTTCGTGAGCCGGTAGGTGTGGATGTGCTCGGGGGCGCGCTCCAGCTCGGCGAACGGCGCGATCGCGCGCCGCGCGTCGGCGGAGCGCGGGTGGTCGACCTCGAGGAGGATCGACTTGTCGCTCTGGACGATGAGCGGGCCGTCCGTCATGCGGTTCCTTCCGTTCGTGCTGCCTCGGCGGGAGACGCGCTACATGGCCGGGCGTTCTTCGGCGTCGGGCGCGGGCGCGACCGACGCGATGCGGTGCACCGCGATGGTGAGCTCCGCCTCCCGGTCGGCGTCGAGAGCGCGCAGCCGGCCGCCGTCGAGTCTCAGGGGCTTGAGCTCGCGCCGCTCGAGACCGCCCGTGCGGCCGACCATCTCGACCCACACCCGGCGCCCGTCGCGCAGCGCGTCGTGCAGGAGGGCCAACGCCTCGCCCGGGTCGTCTGTTCCACGCCGACCGGTGCGCGCCGCGACGCGCGCCGCCGCGTGCGTCGCCTCCGGCTGCCCGACGGCGGTGCTCGCCCCGTCCTGCCCGCTCCCGTCTGCTCCGACCGGCTCGACCGGGGTGCCGCCGTCGGCGGCGCGGAGGCGTGCGACGAGCGCGGCGCGGCCCTCGTCGGTGACCGGCGACGTCGTCGGGGACGCCGCCCCGCGCCGGCTGGGGCGCGACCGGTCGACCCGCGGCACGGTGCGCAGCCGCCCGAGCACGCGGCCGTCGGGGCCCTCGAGCGCGGAGAGCAGTCCGCGCTCGCGCAGCGCGTCGTGGAGCTCGGCCGGCGGGACCGACGCGGCGAGCACCGTCGGTGCGAGGCGCACGAGCCCGAGCGAGGAGAGGCGCGGGTCCTCCACGAGCCCGGCCAGCACCGTCGGGTCGGCCGCCCGGACGTACGACGACGCGGCACCGATCCGCAGCGCCTCGTGGCGCCGGGCGGTGTCGCGCACGAGGTACTCGAGCGGCTGGGGCACCGGCACGGGGGAGCGGCGGGCCAGCTCGGCGAGCAGCTCGTCGGCCGTGGTGCCGTGGTCGAGCGAGCGCGTGATCGAGCCGGGCGTGAACCGCACCGTGAGCGCGGCACCGCGCGACTCGGCGTCCGCGGTCCGCTCGAGCAGCCGCGCGAGCGCCAGGGAGGGCCGGCCCGGGACGATGCCCGTGAGGTCGCCCTGGAGCAGGATCTCGTCGACCTCGGGCGGCAGGACCGAGCGCAGGGCCTCCTCGAGCCCGGTGCCCGTGGGCCGGCCGGCTCCCGGCGCGGCGGCCTCGGTCACGGCGTCGAGGTACGCGCGGCCGGGACCGGACAGCGCGCCCGCTCCCGTGGCACCGAGGAGCGCCGCCTCGCGCAGCAGACCGGCGACCGCCGGCTCCGGTGGCACCGCACGTGGCGAGCGCCACCGCAGCACGGTCATGACGTCGTCGACGCTCAGCGCGGTGCCCGGCTGCGCCGCCAGAGCCGACAGCACCTGGCCCCGCAGCCGCGGGACCCACGGCCGGTGCAGGTCGGGGGACAGCGGCGCGCGGACGGCGCCCTTCTCGTCGCGCGAGCCCACCTGCCAGGGCGTCCGCCGCGAGCCCGCCCACGCCTCGGCGAGCATCGCCCACCGTTCGGCGTCGTCGAGCTCGGTCCAGGCGTCGGCACGCGTGGTCGGGACGTACGACGCCGGGGCGTCGCCGTCGTCGGCCACGAGCCCGGCACCTGCCGCGATCTCGACGACGAGCGCCACCGTCGTCTCGTCCGTGGCCAGGGCCTGGGCCGTGCGCCGCAGCTCCCGCACGCCGAGGCCGCCCGCGCGCAGGACCGGCGCCGGGGCGTCCTCCCACGCGGCCACGAGCAGGTCGACCCACCGCACGAGCTCGAGCGCCGCGTTCACCGCCTCCGCGTCGGCGCCCGCGGCCGGTACCGCACGGCCCTCGGGGAGCGGTGGCGCCAGCTCGGGGGTGCGGTGCGTGCGACCCCCGCGCAGCGCGAGGCCGACGTCGCGCGGCAGGACGACGTGCCGGGCGTCCGACCGCACCAGCAGGCCGGCGTCCACGAGGGCGTCGACGGCGTCGCGCGGTGCGCTCCCGGGCGGAGGGACGACCCCGACCGGCGGCCCCCAGGCGAGCGCCTCGAGCACCTCGCGGGCCCCGGGCGGGAGGTCGTGCGGGAGTGCGACCCGGTCCGGCTCCGGACGGGCGGGACCGAGCCCGGCGGGGTACGGCCCGAGCACCTCGTCCAGCCCGGGTGACGGGCGCAGGTCCGGCGCGCCCGCGGCACCGGCGTCCCACAGCAGCGCCGCCTCGAGGGCGTCGTCGACCGCCTGCCCGACGGCGGCACGCGGGTCGGGTGCACCACCCTGCGTCCCGTCGTCGGACCCGCCGTCCGTCCCGCCGTCCGCGCCGATGGCGGCCAGGACGCGCCCGACCGTGACCGGACCGTCGTCGGACAGCGCGAGGACGGCCTCCAGCACCTGGAGCGTCCGGGCGTCCGCGTGCGCCAGCGCGCGCTCGAGGCTCGTGCGGCTCGAGGCGCGCGCGGCGAGGGAGCGGAGCGTCGAGGGCGACGGTGTCGCGAGATCGGGACGGGCACGCAGCAGCGCGACGAGCGCCGCGTCTGAGCGCGTGCGGATCGCGTCGGTGAACGTGCCGGGGGCCGACGTGCTGGCCATCTGATCGATGCTACGCGTCCTGGCTGCGGTGACTCACGGTCCGGCGGGTCAGGCGCGGGCGCCGACCAGGTCCGCCTCCACCGTCGCGCGGCACACCTCGTCCCAGCCGGTGGGCTCGATCCCGAACCGCTCGCGGGCCGCCGAGCCGTCGAGGACGTACGGCCGCTCGAACTGGTAGGAGAGCTCGCGGATCTCGCGCAGGAGGGGCGACACGAGGCCGAGCGCGCCGAGCGCCGGCCCGCGCAGCCCGAAGACCCTGACGGGTGGCCGCCCCGCCGCGGCGAGCACGTCGGTCAGCGCCTGCTCCTGCGTGCGCGCGGGGTTGCTCGGCGTGTGCCAGACGCGGCCGTGGGCACCGGGGTCGGCAGCGGCCGCCACGAGCGTCCGGGCGGCGTCGCGCACGTCGGTGAACGTGTGCGGCTGGTCCGTGCGGCCGATCATGGTGACCCGCCGGCCGTGCAGCGCCGAGGGCAGGACGCGGGTGAGGTGACCGCTGTTGCGGTCGATGCCCGGTCCCACGAAGTCGGAGCTGCGCACCTCGACCGCCCGGACGCGTCCGGCGTCGTGCGCCGCCTTCGCGTCGGCCCACATCCGCGCGCGCAGGCGCCCCTTGTGGTCGGTCGCGGCGTCGGGCAGGTCCTCGGTCATGGGGCCGTCGACCGGCCCGTACGGGTAGAGGTTGCCCGTGACGGCGTAGACGGCGCCGGAGCGCTCGGCCGCCGTGAGCAGCGACGCCGCCAGGGGCGGCCACACCCTGTCCCACGTCGTGTAGTCGCTCGGGTTCGCGCAGTTGTAGAGCGCGACGGCGCCCTCGGCGGCGCGCGCGAGCGCATCGGCGTCGCTCGCGTCGAGCGCGAGGTGCGTGACGCCGTCGACGCCGGTGCGGCGGCCGGAGCGCGTCACGACGGTCACGCGCTCGCCGCGCTCGGCGAGCAGCGCGGCGACGTTGCGTCCGACGGGACCGGCGCCGACGACGAGGTGATGAGCGGACATGACTGGTGCTCCTTTCCGAGAGCACTGCTCTCGCTGTGGGTGGTGCCAGCCTCGCACGCGCCGGGGTATGTTGGCAAGAGCGGTGCTCTCGATTGTGTGCAGCGCTCCGCCGTGCCACCCTCGTCCGCATGCCGGACCGCACGACCGACCGCACGAC
>JAPSLQ010000121.1:5430-8333 GCA_031180595.1 Isoptericola sp.
GACCGCACGACCGACCGCACGACACCACGCACCGCCCGCGCGCTGGCGCGCGAGACGCTGACGCGCGAGATCCTCGTCGCGGCGCGCGAGCGCCTCACCGCCGAGGGCCCTGCGGCCCTCTCCCTGCGCGCGGTGGCTCGCGACGTCGGGATGGTCTCCTCCGCGGTCTACCGGTACTTCCCGAGCCGCGACGCGCTCCTCACGGCGCTCATCGTCGAGTGCTACGACGAGCTCGGGGCGGCGGTCGAGGAGGCGGAGGCAGCGGTCGACCGGGAGGACCTGCCCGGGCGCTGGCTCGCCGCGTGCCGGGCGGTGCGCGCCTGGGCGGTCGAGCACCCGGGCGAGTTCGCGCTGCTGTACGGCACCCCCGTGCCGGGGTACGCCGCGCCGCAGGACACGGTCGAGCCCGCGACGCGTGTCGTGCAGGTGCTGGTCCGCGTCGTCGTCGCCGCGTACGCGGCCGGTGCCCGGCCGCCCGAGCCGCCCGCCGCCGTCGGGCCAGCCGACGACGCGGCGGAGAGCCTCGCCGACACGGTCGCCGGGGCCCGCGAGTTCGTCGTCGCCCGCGGCCTGACCGACGAGGCGCCGCCCGAGACGGTCGCGCGGACGCTCATGGCGTGGACCACCGTCTTCGGCACGGTGTCGTTCGAGCTCTTCGGGCATCTCGTGGGGTCGGTCGCGAGCTACCCGGCGTGGTTCGACGCCGTCGTCACACGCCTGGGCGCCGACCTCGGCATCGGCTCCGCGTCGGGCGCCGTCGCCGGGGAAACGGATGCGACGACAGGGCCCGCAGCCCGGTAACCTGGCACTCTGGCCGCACCTGCGCACGCCACGCGGCGGACGCGCGGAGCGGCCGGCCATGGACGACGCACGAGCAGTTCTACGAGCAGTTCCACGAGCAACCCACGAGCAACATCGAGACAGCAAGAGGTTCAGGTGCCCACCGGCAAGGTCAAGTGGTACGACGCAGAGCGCGGCTTCGGCTTCATCGCGGGCGACGACGGCGGAGAGGTCTTCCTGCACGCGTCGGCGCTGCCGGCCGGCTCGACGAGCCTGAAGCCCGGCACGCGCGTCGACTTCGGCGTCGCGGACGGCCGTCGCGGCCCGTCGGCGCTCTCCGTGAAGGTGCTGGACCCGACGCCGTCGGTCGTCAAGGCGAAGCGCAAGCCGGCCTCCGAGATGGCGGGGATCGTCGAGGACCTCATCAAGGTCCTCGACCGCACCGGTGACCAGCTCAAGCGCGGCAAGTACCCGGACGGCGCCGCGGGCAAGCGCGTCGCCACGCTGCTGCGCGCCGTCGCGGACGACCTCGAGGCCTGAGAGGACTTCCCATGGTGACCGCTGCAGCCGACGCGCCCGCCCGGACGCGCCGCGTCAGCGCCCGCGCCCGCAACGACGCCGTCCTGCTGGGGGCGGTCGACCTGGCACGGTCCGCCGCCGAGGAGGTCGCCGAGTCGCCCACCGACGTCGGCGAGCACCTCGGCTCCGTCGCCGAGGGCGAGCGCCTCATGTCGCACCGGTTCGCCGCGGCGATGCCGGGCTACCGCGGCTGGCACTGGACGGTCACGCTGGCCCGCGTGCCTCGCGGCCGCACCGCCACGGTCTGCGAGGTCGAGCTCCTGCCCGGCGACGAGGCGATCCTCGCCCCCGAGTGGGTGCCGTGGTCCGAGCGGTTGCGCCCGGGCGACCTCGGCCCGGGCGACACGCTGCCGTACCGCCCCGACGACCCGCGCCTCGAGGCGGGCTGGACCGAGATGGGCGACGAGGAGATCGACGACGTCGCCCGCGAGCTCGCGCTCCTGCGTGCGCGCGTCCTGTCCCCGGCCGGACGCGACGCCGCGGCCGAGCGCTGGTACCGCGGCTCGCAGGGCCCGACGTCGCCGGTCGCCGTCGCGTCCGCGGCCGAGTGCATGACCTGCGCGTTCCTCGTGCCGCTGCAGGGCCCGCTGGGCCAGCTCTTCGGCGTGTGCGCGAACGAGTGGTCGCCCGACGACGGCAAGGTCGTCTCGCTCGACCACGGCTGCGGCGCCCACTCCGAGACCGACGTCGAGCGCACGGGCACCGAGTGGCCCGCCGACGCCCCGCTCATCGACGACATGGTGGTCGAGCCGGTCGAGATCGCGACTGACCCGGACGCCGAGACCACGTGACGGCCGACGCCTTCGGGACCGCCGCGCTGCGGCACGCGGTCGCGGAGGCGTGGCTCGGGTCCGGCACCCGCTTCCGCGAGGACGCGAACACCGAGGAGGACCACGCCCGCGGCTACTACCGCGACCGCGTGGTCGTCGAGCTCGCGCAGAACGCCGCCGACGCTGCGGCGCGTGCCGGCGTCCCCGGTCGCCTGCTGCTCCGCCTCGAGCCCCTCGATCGCTGTGAGCGGACTTCTGGCCCACTCTCGGCCTCCGAACAGGGCCAAGAATCCGCTCACAGCGGGTGGCGGCTCGTCGCGGCGAACACGGGGGCGCCGCTCGACGCCGAGGGCGTCGCCTCGCTCGCCTCGCTCCGCGCCTCCGCCAAGCCGGCCGGGAGCGGGCAGGTCGGCCGGTTCGGCGTCGGGTTCGCGGCCGTGCGCTCGGTGTCCGACGACGTCGCGGTGCGCTCGCGCACCGGTGGCGTCCGGTTCTCGCTCGCCGCCACCCGCGAGCTGCTCGACGGCGTCGGCGCGTCCGGCGACGACCGCGCGGCCCGGCTGCACGCGGCGGCCGGGGAGCGCGGCGACGCCCTGCCCGTGCTGCGCCTGCCGTTCCCCGCGCCCGCCCTCGGCGACGAGAGCCCGGACGACGACCTCGCGGCCTACGACACGGTCGTCGAGCTCGTCCTGCGCGACGACGCCGCGGTCGCGTCCGTGCGCGCGCAGCTCGACGCCGTCGACGACGGGCTGCTGCTCGCGCTCCCCGCCCTGA
>JAPSLQ010000122.1 GCA_031180595.1 Isoptericola sp.
CCGGCCCGGTCCCAGCGTTCCCCGGCCGCACGCAGCAGCAGGAACACGGCCATGGAGCAGAACTCGGCGTCCGCGGGCAGCGGGCGGTTCTCGTGGCGCCGCGCGAAGAGCGCGGCGACCTCGGCGCGGTGCTCCTCGAGCCACGCGACGTGCCGGGCGAGCAGCCGTGGCTCGGACTCCATGAGCGCGAACGCGCGCGCCCCGCGCTCTGCGGAGCTCGCGAGCCCGGAGATCATCGCGACGGCGAGCGCCTCGACGTCGGGCAGGAGGTCACCGGTGGGTCCGCCGCCGACGAAGGCGGCGACCGCCTCGGCGTCGACGTCCAGGGCGCGCTGGCCGAGCACCGCGTCGTCCTTGGAGTCGAAGTAGTTGAAGAAGGTGCGCGGGGAGATGCCGGCGGCCTCGGCGATGGCCTCGACGGTGACGGCGTCGAACCCGCGCGCGAGGACGAGCCGCTGCGCGGCGTCGACGATGGCGTCGGCCCGTGCGCGCTTCTTGCGCTCCCGCAGTCCCGGCTGGCTCGTCGTCACCCGTCAATAGTGCAGCGACTGCAATTCTTCATCAACTGCAATTCGCGGTGAGAGGCGTCACACCTCGCCGAAACCGCCCTCGACCATGCTCACGACGGCGGCGACCGCCGCCTCCGCCCGCTCCCCGCGGGCGGTCACCTCGAGCTCACGCCCACCGGTCGCGCCCAGCGCGAGGAGCTGCAGCACGCTCGTGGCGTCGACGCCGTCGATCGTGACCGGCACGCCCAGGTCCGCGACCGCGCGGGCGAGCACCGCGGCCGGGCGCGCGTGCAGCCCCAGCGGGTTGCGCACCGTGACGCGGGCCGTGACCACGGCGTCGCCGTCGTCCGGCGCGCCCGGACCGGCGAGCTCCTGCGGACCGGAGGGCCGCGCCGGCGCCTCGGGCGGCGCGACGACGCCCCCGCCACCACCGCCGATCTCGGTGCCGGCCGCCCCGCCGCCGTCGCGCGCGTCGACCAGCTCGAGCACGGGCCGCGGCCCGATCGAGGTCACCGCTCCCTCGGCCGCGGCGGCCACGGCGTCGAGGCCGGCGCCCTGCTGCGCGGTGACGGCCGCCGCGACGGCGCCCTCGACGAACGGCGCGGAGACCAGCCGAGCCCGCCCGGCCAGCGACTCGTCGACCTCGAAGGCGGTCTCGACGGTCAGCACGGCCGACCCGAGGTCCGCGAGCACCACGGCGGCGTCGGCCTGCCCCAGCACCTCGTCGAGCGCCGCCTGCACCCGCTCCAGCGACGTCCCCAGCCCGCCGTCGGAGTCGCCCGCGCCCGCCCGGACCACGACGTCGGGCGCCATCTCGCGCGCCAGCTCCGCCGTACCCTCGGCGAGCAGCACGGAGTGCGAGACGAGCACGAGGCCGACGCTCACGCCGACGGCACCTCGTCGGTCAGGGCCGCGGCGAGCGCCGCGCCGAGCAGGAGGGCGGTCGAGCGGGCGCCAGGGTCCTCGTGCCCGGCGCTGCGCTCGCCGAGGTACGAGGCGCGGCCCTTGGTCGCCACCAGCGGGATGGTCGAGGCCGCGCCGGTGTCGGCAGCCTCGGCCGCGGCCCGCAGCACCGCGACCGGGTCGCCGCCGTCCTGGGCCACGCCCGCCGCGGCGTCCACGGCGGGCTGCCACGCGTCGACCATGGTCTTCTCCCCCGTGGTCGCCTTGCCGCGCGTGGTGACGCCCTCCAGCGCGGCCTCGAGCATCGCGACGACGGACGACCCGTCGAGCTCGGCGCGCTCGGTGGCCTTGCTCGCGCGCAGGAACGCCGTGCCGTAGAGCGGGCCGGACGCGCCGCCGACCGACGACATGAGCGTCGTGGCGACGACCTTGAGCACCTCGCCGACCTGCGTGCGCTCGGTGCCGTCGTCGAGCTTGGCGACCACGGCCTGGAACCCACGGTGCATGTTCTCCCCGTGGTCACCGTCGCCGATCTGCCGGTCGAGCTCGGTCAGGTCGGCCCGCGCGGCGGTCAGCGCCTCCGCCGCCCGTCGCACCCAGCGCTCGGACCATGCCACGTCGAGCGTCATCGCGCCCCCTCCTTCTCGCGACCGTGCCGGTCTCGGGGCCGACCTCCGGCCCGCGGAGTGCTACCAGTGCAGCGCCGTCGTGCGCACGGGCGCGTCCCACAGCGCCTCGAGCTCGTCGTCCAGCCGCAGCACCGTCACGGACGCGCCCTGCATCTCGAGCGACGTCACGTAGTTGCCCACGAGCGACCGCGCCACCTGCACGTCGCGCTCCTCCAGCAGCCTCCGTGCCCGACCATAGACGACGTACAGCTCGGACAGAGGCGTGCCGCCCATACCGTTGACGAACAGCAACACTCGCTCTCCCGGGGCGAGGCCGAGGTCGTCCGCGACGGGCTCCAGCAGCGACCGCGTGATCTCCGTGGCACCCGTGAAGGGCTGCCGGTGCCGGCCCGGCTCGCCGTGGATGCCGATGCCGATCTCGATCTCGTCGTCGCCCAGGTCGAAGCTCGGCCCGCCGACGTGCGGGACGGTGCACGCGGTCAGCGCCACGCCCATGGACCGGACGTTCGCCACGACACGCTCGGCGACGGCCGTCACCGCCGCCAGGTCGTCGCCGCGGGCGGCCGCCGCTCCGGCGATCTTCTCGACCGCGACCGTCCCGGCCACCCCGCGCCGCCCGGCCGTGTACAGCGAGTCCTCGACCGCGACGTCGTCGTTGACGAGCACGCTGGCAACCTCGACGCCCTCGGCCTGGGCGAGCTCGACGGCGGTCTCGAAGTTGAGCACGTCGCCCGTGTAGTTCTTGACGATCGCGAGGACGCCCCTGCCGCCGTCGGACGCCTGGATCGCGGGCGCCACCTGGTCCGGCGTCGGCGAGGTGAACACGGCGCCCGGCACCGCGGCGTCGAGCATGCCGTCGCCCACGAACCCGGCGTGCAGCGGCTCGTGCCCCGACCCGCCGCCGCTGACGAGACCGACCTTGCCCTGCACCGCGCCGCCCGCGCGCGTGACGTAGACCGGGTCCGTATGGACCTCGACCAGGTCGGCGTGGGCCAGGCCGAAGCCTTCCAGGGAGTCGGCGACGGCGTTCACCGGGTCGTCGAGCAGCTTCTTCATCGCAGCACGTCCTCCTCGTCGCGGGCGCGGACCACCCCGTCGCGGTCCGCGGGCCTGTGGCCCATCAAACACCCGAGCGCGGCGCGGCGCACGACCGTGCGCGAGGGCGAGCTAGCCGCGACCCAGCAGGATGCGCGCGTCGGCCACCGTGATGACCGAGCCGGTCACGAGCACGCCCGTCCCGGTACCGACGCCGACGGCGTCGTCCCGCTCGGCGAGGTCCGCCGCGACCTGGATCGCCTCGTCGAGCCGCTCGGTCACGCTGACCCGGTCCTCGCCGAACACCTCGCGCGCCACCTCGGCCAGGTCGTGCGGGTCGGCCGAGCGCGGCGAGGAGTTCCGCGTCACGACGACGTGCGCGAGCGTGGGCTCGAGCGTCGCGAGCAGCCCCTCGGCGTCCTTGTCCCCCATCACCGCGACGACGCCCACGAGCGTGCGGAAGCCGAACGCCTCGTCGAGCGCGGCCACGAGGGCCTCGGCGCCGTGCGGGTTGTGCGCGGCGTCGACCAGGACGGTCGGGCTGCGGCGGACGATCTCGAGCCGTCCCGGCACCTGCACGTCGGCGAAGGCCACCTCGACCACCCCGCCGTCGAGCGCGCGGCCGCCCATCAGCTGCTCGACGGCGGTCAGCGCGAGCAGCGCGTTGTGCGCCTGGTGCTCGCCGTGCAGCGGCACGAGCACCTCGGTGTAGAGGCCCGCGGGGGTGCGCAGGTCGACGAGCTGGCCACCGACGGCGACGCGCCGCCCCGCGACGTCGAGGTCGACGCCCTCGCGCAGCAGCCGGGCCGAGACCTCGGACGCGCGACCGCGCAGGATCTCGTCCACCTCGGGCGTCTGGAGCGCGCTCACCACGGTCGCACGGTCCTTGACGATGCCGGACTTCTCGGTCGCGATCTCCTCGAGCGTCGAGCCGAGCCACCGCTCGTGGTCCATCCCGACCGGCGTGAGGATCGCGACCTCGCCGTCGACGACGTTGGTCGAGTCCCACGTGCCGCCCATGCCGACCTCGACCACCGCGACGTCGACCGGCGCGTCCGCGAACGCCGCGATCGCCATGACCGTGAGCACCTCGAAGAAGCTCAGCGGCGGCCCGCCGGCCTCGGCCGACTCGCGGTCCGCGACGCCCACGTACGGCGCGACGTCCTCCCAGACCTCGACGAACCGGGCGGCGCTCAGCGGCTCGCCGTCGACCTGGATGCGCTCGGTCACGCTGGTCAGGTGCGGCGACGTGAACAGGCCGGTGCGCAGGCCGTGCTCGCGCACGAGCCGCTCGGTCATGCGCGCGGTCGACGACTTGCCGTTCGTGCCCGTCAGGTGGATCGCCCGGAAGGAGTGCTGCGGGTCGCCGAGCAGCTCGAGCACACGCTGCACCCGCGCGAGCGTGGGGTCGATGTCGTGCTCGGGGGCACGCGACATGATGTGCGCGTAGACCTCCTTGAGCTGCTCGCGCGCGACGGCGTCCTCGGCCGACTCGCGGGCACCCGGCGTCTTCTTGCGGTCGCTCACGCGTCCTCCTCCGTGGTCGGGGCGGCGGTCCTCGCGACGCGCACGGCGCGCTCGGTCCCCTCGACGCCGGTCACCGTGAGGCCCGCGGCGAGCGTCTCGCGCATCACCAGGTCGCGGTGCGCCTCGACGTCCGCGACGTGCTCGGCCGGGACGTCGAGCTCGAGGTCGATCCGGTCGGAGACCTCGAGGCCCGCGGCCTTGCGCGCGTCCTGGACGTCACGGATCACGTCGCGCGCGTAGCCCTCGGCGCGCAGCGCGTCGTCGAGCGCCAGGTCGAGGACGGCGAACCCGCCGCCCGGGAGCACGCTCGCGGCGACCTCTCCCCCGGCGCCGTCCGATCCGTCGGCACCCTGAGCCACCACCGTCGTCAGCTCGTACTCGGTCTCGAGCAGCGGCACCTCGCCGTCGTCGGTCACGACGACGACCTCGCCGTGGGGGCCCTTGTGCCACGCGCCGGCCTTGGCGGCCTTGATGACGGCCTGGACGCCGCGGCCCAGGCGCGGGCCGGCCGCGCGGGCGTTCACCGCGAGCCGCTCGGTGATACCGAACCGCTCGGCGGCGGCGGCGTCGGCCAGGACCACCTGGACGTCCTTGACGTTGAGCTCCGAGGCGAGCAGGCCGGTGTAGTCCGCGAGCGCCGCCGGGTCGGGGACGGCGACGGTCAGGCGGGCGAGCGGCTGGCGCACGCGCAGCTTGTTGGCCTTGCGCAGCGCGAGCGTCGTGGAGACGACGGCGCGAACCTCGTCCATCGCCGCCACCAGCGCGTCGTCGGGCACGAGCGCGGGCTCGACGGCGGCGCCGGACGCCGGCCAGTCGGCGAGGTGCACCGACCGCTCCCCCGTCAGGCCGCGCCAGACCTCCTCGGTCAGCAGCGGCGCGAGCGGCGCCATGACCCGGCACAGCACCTCGAGGGCGGTGTACAGGGTGTCGAACGCGTCGGGGTCCTCTGCCCAGAACCGGTCGCGCTGGGTGCGCACGTACCAGTTGGTGAGCACGTCGAGGTGCTCGCGCACCGTCTCGCACGCGCCAGCGACGTCGTAGGCGTCCAGCTGGCCGGTCACGCGTGCGACGAGGTCGTGCGTGCGCGCGAGCAGGTAGCGGTCCAGCGCCGGGAGCCCGGCCACCCGCTCGGCGACCACCGGCTTCGCCACGTAGCCGGCGCCGTCGCCCGCGGAGTTCGCATACAGGGTGAAGAAGTAGTACGTGCTCCACAGCGGCAGCAGCACCTGGCGCACCGCGTCGCGGATGCCCTCCTCGGTGACCACGAGGTTGCCGCCGCGCAGGATCGGCGACGCCATGAGGAACCACCGCATCGCGTCGGAGCCGTCGCGGTCGAACACCTCGTTGACGTCCGGGTAGTTGCGCAGCGACTTGCTCATCTTGCGGCCGTCGGACCCGAGCACGATGCCGTGCGAGACCGACGTGCGGAAAGCCGGCCGGTCGAACAGCGCCGTGGCGAGGACGTGCAGCGTGTAGAACCACCCGCGCGTCTGGCCGATGTACTCCACGATGAAGTCGCCCGGGTAGTGGTGCTCGAACCACTCGGCGTTCTCGAACGGGTAGTGCACCTGGGCGTACGGCATGGAGCCCGAGTCGAACCAGACGTCGAGCACGTCCTCGACGCGCCGCATGGTCGACCGGCCCGTCGGGTCGTCCGGGTTGGGGCGCGTGAGGTCGTCGACGAACGGCCGGTGCAGGTCCGGCTCGCCCGCGGCGTTGCGCGGCAGGCGCCCGAAGTCCCGCTCGATCTCCTCGAACGACCCGTACACGTCCACGCGGGGGTAGGCCGGGTCGTCCGACTTCCACACGGGCACCGGCGAGCCCCAGAACCGGTTGCGCGTGAT
The DNA here is from genome assembly GCA_031180595.1 of Isoptericola sp. GTDB lineage: Bacteria > Actinomycetota > Actinomycetes > Actinomycetales > Cellulomonadaceae > Isoptericola. The sequence continues at coordinate 6,448 of JAPSLQ010000122.1, forward strand.
CGACCAGTCGCGCGCGTTCTCGAGCCACTTGCCGAACTGGCCGTGCTTGATGTGCTCGGGGGTCCAGGAGATCTGCTCGCCCAGCTCGAGCATGCGCTCCTTGATCTTGGTGACCTCGACGAACCAGGAGGACACGCCCATGTACATGAGCGGCTGACGGCAGCGCCAGCAGTGCGGGTAGGAGTGCGCGTACGACTCGCGGCGCAGCAGCACGGTGCCCGGCGTCGTGGACCCGGCGAGCTCCTCGCCACGGGTCCGCGCCTTGAGGTGGTCGATGATCGGCAGGTTCGCGTCGAAGACCTGCAGGCCGGCGTACTCGTCGACGGGGTGGGTGAACGTGCCGTCGGCGCGCACGGGCATGACGGACGCGACGCCCTCGCGGTCGCAGACGATCTTGTCGTCCTCGCCGAACGCGCCGGCGCTGTGCACCAGGCCGGTGCCGTCCGTCGTCGTGACGAAGTCGGCCTCGACCACGCGGTGCGCCCGCTCGCGGCCCAGGTAGTAGCTGAACGGCGGCGTGTACGCCGCGTCGAGCATGTCGCGCCCGGTGAGGCGGGCGACGACGCGCGGCGCGTCCGCGCCGTCGTCGGTCAGCTCGCGCGCGTAGGCCTCCACGCGCGCCTCGGCGATCACGTACCGCACCGGCGTGCCGGTGAACGACGACTCGACCACGACGTAGTCGATGTCCGGGCCGACCATGACGAGCAGGTTGGACGGCAGCGTCCACGGCGTCGTCGTCCAGACGAGCAGGCGGTCCCCGGCCTGCAGCCCGGCCGCGGCGGCGGCGTCGGGCACGGACGTGATCTCGAGCCCGACGGTGACGGCGGGGTCCTGGCGCACCTGGTAGACGTCGTCGTCCATGCGCAGCTCGTGGTTGCTCAGCGGCGTCTGGTCGTTCCAGCAGTACGGCAGGACGCGGAAGTCCTCGTAGACCAGGCCGGAGTCGTGGAGCCGCTTGAACGCCCACATGACCGACTCCATGTAGGTCGGGTTGAGCGTCTTGTAGTCGTCGTCGAAGTCGACCCAGCGCGCCTGGCGCGTGACGTACTCGCGCCAGTCCGAGGTGTACCTGAGCACCGAGCGGCGGCAGGCGTCGTTGAACGCCTCGATGCCGAGCTCGAGGATCTCGTCCTTCGTCTTGATCCCGAGCTGGCTCATCGCCTCGAGCTCCGCGGGCAGGCCGTGGGTGTCCCAGCCGAACCGGCGCTCGACGCGACGCCCGCGCATCGTCTGGTAGCGCGGCACGACGTCCTTGACGTACCCCGTGAGGAGGTGGCCGTAGTGCGGCAGGCCGTTGGCGAACGGCGGGCCGTCGTAGAAGACGAACTCGTTGCTGCCGTTCTCGCCCGCGGGGTTCTTCTCGACCGACGCGCGGAACGTGCCGTCCGTGTCCCAGTACGCCAGGACCTCGCGCTCGATCTGCGGCAGCTGCGGCGACGCCGGGACGCCGGCGATGCCGAAGGCCGCACCGGGGGCGTTCGCCGGGTCGGACGTGGACGAGCGGTGCAGCGGGTAGGCCATGGGTGGGCTCTCCTTGCTCAACGAGCGGGGACGCGGTGGTACGACGACGGCACTACGGTGCGAGGACGACTCCGGCGCTCGCGTGCGAGCCCCGTGCCGCGGTACCACCCCGCTTGCGGGTGCGTGCACCCGCCTCTCGTTGACGGCTGTGACGGGCCTGCCCGTCCGGTTCTACTGAGCCCGCGCGAGCGGGCCGTTCTTCCGGAGGCTCGCCGGTGATGGCCGGGTCGACGCCTGTGCGTCCATGGTAGCCAGGCG
>JAPSLQ010000123.1 GCA_031180595.1 Isoptericola sp.
ACGGCCGGGCTCGTCGGCCGTGGCGAACACGCCCGTCATGTCGCCGCCGGGGCCGTTGAGGTGCGGCTCGACGACGTGGAGCACGAACGCGGCCGCGACCGCGGCGTCGAACGCGGTGCCGTCGCGCTCGAGCACGGCCTGCGCGCTCGCGGTCGCGAGCCAGTGCGTCGAGGCCGCCATGCCGAACGTGCCCGCGAGGTCGGGCCGCGTCGTCGCGGCCGGCGGCGGGGTGAAGGCGGGGTTGTGCACGGTTCCCTCTCAGTCCTCGGTGGTGTGGCCGAGCGCGGCCACGGCGAGCGTGACGGCGGCGCTCGCGCCGACGCCCCAGGCGATGTGCGCCTGCAGCAGCAGCGCCCCGACGCACGCGCCGGCGCCGATGAGACCGATCGCCAGGACGCGTCGCGGCGCGTTGGCGCCGGTGCCGCCACCGAGCCGCGCGTCGGCCGCCAGGCTGGTGATCGTCGAGGTCACGACGACGGTCGTGACGTCCTTGACCGCGAGGTGCCGCGCGGTCGCGGCCTGCAGACCCATGGCGAACGCGAGCAGCCCGGTCACGAGCAGCTGCACCCCGTGCGGCAGGTCGTCGTCGAACACCACGAGCAGCACGGTGATCGCCACCATGACCACGCCGACGACGACGAACAACCAGGTGGTGCGCGGGACCCAGCCCACCTTGACCGGGCGCAGCACGAGGCCGCCGAGCGCGGCGCCGGCCATGAAGGTGCCGAACGCCAGCAGCGGCCCGACGACGGGCAGGTCGTCGGCGCCGGCGAGGGCCATGCCGAGGATGACGACGTTGCCCGTCATGTTGCCGGTGAAGACGCGGTCGAGGCCGAGGTACCCGACGGCGTCCGCGATGCCGGTCGAGAACGTCAGGGCCAGCATGAGGATCAGGTGGAGGCGGTCGCGGTCCGCCGTCAGCGCTCGGGGCACGCGGTCACGGTACACAAGGGCGGGACAGCCGGTAGCCTCGGGCACCATGGTCAACAACGACAGGGACGTCGCAGGGGCGCAGGAGCCCCGGCTCGAGCACGAGCTGGCGACGGAGAAGCCGCGCTGGAACATCATCGGACCGGGCCTCGTCGTGGCCGCCACGGGCATCGGCGCGGGGGACCTCGTGGCGACCCTCGTGGCGGGGAGCCGGTACGGGTACGCGCTGCTGTGGGCCGCCGTCCTCGGGGTGGTCATCAAGATCGCGCTCGTCGAGGGCGCCGGCCGCTGGACGCTCGCGACCGGGCGGACGATCTTCGACGGCTGGAAGTCGCTGGGCCTCTGGGCGACCGTCTACTTCGGCGTCTACATCGTGGTGTGGGGCCTGAGCTACGGCGCGGCGGCGATGTCGAGCACCGCGCTGCCGCTCGCGGCGCTGTTCCCCCAGGTGCCGCTCATCTGGTTCGCGATCGCCTCGGGCCTCGTCGGCGCCGCGATCGTGTGGCTCGGCCGGTACAGGGCGTTCGAGTACGTCATCGCCGTGCTCGTCGGGCTCATGTTCCTCACCGTGGTCGGTGCCGCCGTCGTCACGGTCCCGAACCTCGGCGAGATCCTGCGCGGGCTCGTCCCGACCATCCCGGACGGCTCGGTGTTCTACACGCTCGGCCTCGCGGGCGGCGTCGGCGGCACGATCACGCTCGCCGCGTACGGGTACTGGCTGCAGGAGAAGGGCTGGCGCACGCCGCGGTGGATGAAGGTCATGCGCATCGACAACGCGATGGCGTACGTCATCTCGGGCGTCTTCGTCATCTCCATGCTCGTCGTCGGCGCCGAGCTGCTCTACGCGAGCGGCATGACGATCGCCGACGGCGAGGGCGGGCTCGTCGACCTCGCCGACGTCCTCGCCGAGCGGTACGGGCCGTTCATGGCCCCGCTGTTCCTCGTCGGGTTCTGGGCCTCGTCGTTCTCGTCCATCCTCGGCGTCTGGAACGGCGTGTCGCTGATGTTCGCGGACTTCGTCGCGACGGCGCGCGGGCTGGCGGCCGACGACCCCCGCCGCAAGGCCGGCGGTTCGTACTACCGCGCGTACATCCTGTGGCTGACCTTCCCGCCGATGCTGCTGCTCCTGCTCGACAAGCCCATCGCGCTCGTCGTCGTGTACGGCGTGCTGGGCTCGCTGTTCATGCCGTTCCTCGCCGTGACGCTGCTGTTCCTGCTCAACTCGCGCGCGGTGCCCGAGCGGTGGCGCAACCGGGCGTGGCTCAACGTCGTGCTCGGCCTCATCGCGGCGATGTTCCTCGTGCTCGGCGTCAACGAGCTGGTCAAGGCCGTGGAGCCCCTGCTCGGCTGAGCCCACGGGCACGAACGCCGAGGTACCGGCCTCCCAGCGAGGGGAGCCGGTACCTCGGCGCGCGGGTCAGATGCCAAGGCCCTCGAGGAAGTCGGGGTTCTGCTCGAGCCACGCGTCGACCGCGGCGTCCGGGTCGTCGGCGTACTCCTCGTCGTTGAACATCATGTTCTCGAGCGAGAAGAGCTGCTCGTCGGTCAGCGTGAAGTCGGCGAGCCAGCCGGAGAGCTCCGGGTAGCGCTCCTCGAAGTCCGAGGTGCCCCACATGTGGATCTCCTCGGCGTCGCCGAGCGCGCCCTGCGGGTCCTCGAGGTCGCGGATCGGGAACTCGTCGTAGGCCCAGTGCGGCCGCCACAGCGTCACGGCGATGTTCTCGCCGGCGTCGGTCGCGCCCTTGAGCTCGGCGAGCATCGCCGGGGTCGAGGAGACCGCGAACTCCATGTCATCGAGACCGTAGGTCGGGATGACCTCGTCCTGGGTGATCTGGGTGAGCCCGGCGCCCGCCTCGATGCCCACGAGCTTGTTGCCGTACTCGTCGGCCATGGCCGCGAGGTCCTCGATGGTCTGCGCGGGGGAGTCCTCGTTGACCGCGATCGTGAGCTTCGCGTCGTCGTACCAGGTGCCGAGGTCCGTCACCTCAGCGCCGTACTCCTCCTCGTAGGAGGCGTGCGTGTACGGCAGCCAGACGTCGAACGTGACGTCGAAGTCGCCGCCGGCGAGGCCGGTGTAGACGATGCCGACGTCAGCGGTCTCGGTCTCGACCGTGTAGCCCTGGTCCTCGAGGACGTTCTTCCAGAGGTGGGAGACGGCGATGCCCTCGTCCCAGCCGGACGGGATCCCGATCGAGATCTCGGTCTCGTCGCCGCCGGCGGAGTCGGCGCCGCCGGCGGACTGCGGCTCGTCGGACGCGCAGGCGGTCAGCGTGAGGCCGAGCGCGACGACGGCGCCGACGGACGCGGTGCGCCGGGTGCGGGTGGAGCGTGCGGAGGTCATGTTTCCTTCCGTGGACGGCGGCGCCGTCCGGGTCGGGGTGTCCCCGGTCGGGGACGGTCAGGCAGCGGTCCGCGCGAGGGCGCGGGCCACGGGAGCGCGGTTCGCCAGGCCGGAGGTGACCCGGTCGAGGAAGATCGCGAGGATCACGACGGACAGGCCGGCCTCCACGCCGAGCGAGACGTTGACGCGCTGCAGGGCGGCGACCACCTCGTTGCCGAGGCCGCCCGCGCCGACCATGCCGGCGATGACGACCATGGACAGCGAGAGCATGATCACCTGGTTGACGCCGGCCATGATGGTCGGCGCCGCGAGGGGGAGCTGGATCTGGCGCAGGATGCGGCCGGGGGTCGCACCGAACGCGTGGCCGGCCTCGACCACCTCGGCGTCGACCTGCCGGATGCCCAGCTCGGTGAACCGGACGCCCGGAGCCAGGGCGAAGATGACCGTCGCGACGACGCCGGGCACCGGCCCGGTGAGGAAGATGACGACGGTCGGGATCAGGTAGACGAACGCCGGCATGGTCTGCATGAGGTCGAGCACCGGCTTGACGACCGTCGACACCCGGTCGGAGCGTGCGGACCAGATGCCGAGCGGGACGGCGATCGCGAGCGCGATCAGCGACGCCAGCAGGACGAGCGCGAGGGTGTCCATCGCGTTGCCCCACTGGTCGATGCCGAGGATGAGCGCGAAGCCGAGCAGCGAGCCGACGGCGAGTCTCCAGCCCTTGGCCGCGTAGGCGACCGAGGCGAGCACGAGCGCGACGAGCCAGTCGGGCGGCGTGGTCAGGGCGAGGTCGAGGACGTCGTAGACGCCGACGAGGGCGTCCTTGACGAACCGGAACAGCCCGCGGAACGTGACGGTGACCCAGTCGACGACGGTCTCCACGGCGTCGCCGAGCGGGATGCGGGGGACGAGGGTGTCGGGGTTCATGCGCGGGCCTCCTCGTCGCCGGTGTGCTGCGCCATGGCGACCACGACGTCGTCGGCCCGCAGGACGCCGACCGTGGTGCCGGCGTCGTCGGTCACGCGGACCGGGCCGTCGGCGCCGGCGAGCGGCGCGAGCACCTCGGCGAGCGTCGCGTCGTGGCCGACGGCGGGCGCGCCGTCGGCGAGGTCGGCGTCGGCCTGCGGCAGCTCGTCGATGCCGACCATGGCCGAGGACGCGGTCAGCACGCGCGACCGGTCCACGTCGGCGGTGAACTGGGCGACGTAGGCGCTCGCGGGCGCGTCGAGGATCTCCGCGGCCGTGCCGACCTGCTCGACCCGCCCGTCGCGCATGATCGCGATGCGGTCGCCGAGGTGCATGGCCTCGTTGAGGTCGTGCGTGATGAAGACGATGGTCTTGCCGAGCGAGCGCTGCAGGTCGAGGAGCTGGTCCTGCATCTCGCTGCGGATGAGGGGGTCGAGCGCGCTGAACGCCTCGTCCATGAGCAGCACGTCGGTGTCGGCCGCGAGGGCGCGTGCGAGACCGACGCGCTGGCGCATCCCGCCGGACAGCTGCGACGGCAGCGAGTCCTCCCAGCCGCCGAGACCCACGAGGTCGAGCGCCGTGCGGGCGCGCTCGCGGCGCTCCTCGGCGCTCACTCCCTGGATCTCCAGCGGGTAGGCGGCGTTGTCGAGCACGGTGCGGTGGGGCAGCAGCGCGAAGTGCTGGAAGACCATGGACACGCGGGTTCGGCGCAGCTCGCGCAGGCGCCTCGCGTCGACCCGGGCGAGGTCGGCGTCGCCCAGGAGCACGTGGCCCGCCGTGGGTGCCCACAGCCCGTTGAGCATGCGGATGAGCGTCGACTTGCCGGACCCGGAGAGTCCCATGACGACGAAGATCTCGCCGTGCGCGACGTCGAAGCTCGCGTCGATGACCGCGGCGGTGCCGAGCTCCTTGACCTCGTCGCGGGAGGCGCCGGACTCGAGTCGCCGGACGGCCTCCTCGGGCCGCCGTCCGAAGACCTTGTAGAGGCCGCGCACGGAGACCGCGGGGGCCGCGGGTGCTGGTGTCGACGACCTCGACGCCGTCTCGGCGGCGTCCTTCGTCGTCGGGGTGGTGTGGGCTGCCGGCATCAGGGCAGGATCGCCACCTTCCGTCACGTTCGGGTGCGCCCGGCGGCCGGCACGGCGTGCGGGTCGCAATGCGACGGTCACGAGTACGTCGTGCGGAGGCCGGGTGGGCGCAACTGGCCTCGGGCACCATGCCCCGTATCGCCGCGCGTTTCCAGCCGCTCCTCCGCAGATCCGCGGTCCGGGCCGTGCGACCGCGGGCGACGATCGTTGAAACGGTGCGGATCGTGGCCGATAGTGAATCGTTACCAGAGCGTGACGTTGATTTGGCCCAGGCGGATCTGGTATCCGCGCGGGCGCGCGCTCAGGGAAGCAGCCCGGCCCGACGGCGGGTGGTCCGGTTCGCGTGCACGGTCCACCGCGGGACCCACCGCCCGAGCGCCGCGGCCGCCGTCGGGCCGAGCACCGCCGCGGCCCAGACGCCGGCCGCGAGCGAGCCGAGGGCGGCCCCGGCCGAGATGACGAGCGGTCCGGCCGCCGTCCCGGAGTCCTGCAGCACGCGCCACAGCCCGAGGAACCGGGCGCGCCCGTGGGCGGGTGACACGTCGGAGCCCAGGGTCATGAGGATGCCCGAGCTCATCCCGTTCCCGAGGCCGAGCAGCGCCGCGGCGACCGCGAGCCCGGCGGCGGTCTGCGTGAACGGCAGCACGGCGAGCGCGACGGCCATGACCAGCATCGACGGCACGCCGATCCACAGCCGGCCCATCCGGTCCATGACCTTGCCGGCGGGGTAGAAGAGGAGCATGTCGACGCCGCCCGCCACGCCGAAGACGAGCGACGTCACGGCGGGATCGAGGCCGAGGTGCTCGCCCCACAGCGGGATGACCGTCTGCCTGGCACCACGGACCGCCGCCACGAGCAGCACCGCGGTGCCGAGCGTCGTCAGCAGCGCGCGGTGCTCGCTCAGGACCTCGCGGAGCCTCGGCTGCCGCCGCGGGCCCGTCGCCGCGGTGGCGGCCGGACGGGCGGTCGGGTCGTCACGCACGACCACCAGCACCGACGTCGCGGCGAGCGCCGCGGCGGCCCCGAGCAGGTAGACGCCGCGCACGTCGCCGCCGTGGATCACCAGCGCGCCCACGAACGGCCCGACGAACTGGCCGATGCGGTGCACGCCGCCGAGCGTCGACAGGACGCGCGCGCGGCGCAGCGGCGGCGTGATCTCCGTGAGGTAGGAGTGGCGGGCGAGGTTGAAGACGGCGGCCGCCGCCCCGAGGGCGAGCACCGCCGCCGCGAAGGTGAGCAGGTGGGGCGCGACGGCCGCGACCACGAACGCGAGCGCCGCGACGCCGCCGGCCGCGAGCATCGCGCGGCGGTCGCCGACGCGGTCGGCGAACGCGCCGGCGGGCACGTCCGCGAGGATGTGCCCGACGGGGAGCAGCGCGGCCACGACGCCCGCGGTCGCGAGGCTCGCGCCCAGGCCGGTCGCCGTCGGGGCGACCACGGGCAGCATGGCGCCCACCCCGACGTCGAACACGAAGGCCGGCAGGTACGCGCCCAGCACGACGTTGCGCGGGAAGAGGGGTGCGTCGGCAGGCATCGGTCCCATCATCGCGCGTCGCCGAGCCGGACGTGCGCCGGGGTCAGCCGCCGGTCGCGGCCGCCTGACGCCGGGGCGCGGGCCGCAGTGCGGTCGCCCGCTCTGCCGGGGTCATCGCGCGGACGACCGCCTGGCGCAGCCGGCGGGACCAGCGGCGCTCGACGAACCCGTAGACGGCCCAGGCGAGGAGCCCCGTCACGACGAGCGCCGCGCCGAGAGTGGCCCAGGGGTCGACGCCGCGCGAGGTGAGCGCCTGGATCATCGCGTACCCGAACTCGGTGTGGACGAGGTAGAGCGGGTACGTGAGGAGGCCGCCCGCCGTGCACAGCGCCACGGGCACGGACCGGCGGATCACGACGCGCGGGCTCGAGCAGACCCAGACCGCGGCGACGCAGCCCAGCATCACCGCCAGCGAGACGCCGGGGTCGACGGGAATGCCCTGCAGCGCCGACGCGTGGCCGGCGGCGACGACGACGAGGTGGCAGCACAGCGCGAGGTTGCCGGCCAGCACCGCCAGGACGAGCCGGTTGCCGCGGACGCCGTCGCGGCGCAGGAGGAACAGCAGCATGCCCACCGCGAAGTACGGGGAGTACCGGGCGACGATGATCTCGCCGAGCTCGAAGTACCCCGTCGCGCGGGCGAGGAAACCGGCGAGGGGCCACACGACCGACAGCGCGACGACCCGGTCGCGGGTCAGGGGGCCGAACGCCAGCAGGATCCCGACGAGCAGGTAGAACTTCAGCTCGGCGAGGAGCGTCCAGAAGACGACCTGCGAGCTCTGCAGGCCGAAGAGTTCCTGGACCATGGTGAGGTTGGCCAGCGCCTCGCCGAACGTCGGCTGACGGCCGTCCGTCCAGAACGCGTGCAGGAGGGCGGTGATGACGATCGTGGCCCAGTAGGCCGGGAAGAGGCGGCCGACGCGCGAGCCGGTGAAGTGGGCGAGCGACCGGCCCTGGGCGGTCATCAGGATGAAGAACCCGCTGATGACGAAGAAGAGCTCCACGGCGAGCCAGCCGTAGCGGCTCACCTCGTTGAGCCCGGGGAACAGCTCGACGCCGGGCGTGCCGCCCCAGTAGCGCGTCACCGTCGACGTCGCGGTGAAGTGGTACAGCACGACGGCGGCCGCGGCGCCGAA
>JAPSLQ010000124.1 GCA_031180595.1 Isoptericola sp.
TCGCGCGCGAGCGCCGCCGGGTCGCACGCCACGTAGACCACGCGCGCCGGCTCGCGGTCGGCGATCGCGTCGACCACCGTGCGCCCGGCCCCGGCGCGGGGCGGGTCGAGGACGACGACGTCGGCCGTCCCGACGCCCGCACCCGCGGCGTCGCCGTCGGTCAGGACCCGGTCGACCGCGCCGAGGTGCAGCTCGACCTGGGCCAGGTCGTGCGCGTTGCGCCGCGCGTCCTTGACCGCGCGGGCGTCGCTCTCCACGGCCACGACCCGGCCGTCCGGGCCGGTCGCCGCGGCGAGCGGCAGCGTGAACAGCCCGGCCCCCGAGTACAGGTCGAGGACGGTCGCGCCCGTGACGTCGCCCGCGGCCGCGAGCACCGCCTCGGTCAGCACGCCCGGGCCCTCGCGGTGCACCTGCCAGAAGCCGTCGGCCGCCACGCGGTATCGGTGCTCGCTGCCACCCACCCGGACGACCTCGCTCACCGCCCGGCGGGCGTTCGGACGCGTGTCGGGCCGGCCGCGCCGCCCCGGCGTGCCGTCGACCAGGAGCGCCGGCGTGGAGCCGTCCGCGGGGGCCACGAGCTCGATCCGCGCACCCGGCCGCCAGCGACGGGTCCACACCCCCTCGTCCTCGGCCAGGGCCGCGACGGCCTCGGTGCCGAGCGGCATGCGCTCGAGCGGGACGACGTCGTGGGACCGGAAGCGGCGCATCCCGGCGCGGCCGTCGGCGTCGGCGACCAGCTCGACGCGCGTGCGGTACGCGAGCCCGCCACGCTCGTCGTCGCCGGGCGCGGCCTCGACCTCGACCTCGCGCTCGAGGTGGGCGATGCGGCGCAGCTGGTCGGCGACGACGTCGGACTTCCACCGGCGCTGCGCGGGCAGCGCGACGTGCGCGAGCTCACCGCCCCCGACGCCGCCCGGCCCGGCCTCGGGCCAGGCGGACGGCACGCGGTCGGGCGACGCGGTGAGCACCTCGACGGCGTCGGCGCGCCAGAAGCGCGTCCCGCCCTCGGTGACGCGCGCCCGCACGCGCTCGCCCGGCAGGGCGTGGCGGACGAACACGACCCGGCCCTCGAGCCGCGCGACGCAGTGGCCGCCGTGGGCGACGGGCCCGACCTCGAGCTCGAGCTCGCGGCCGACCTCGTGATCGGCTGCGGCGGGACGCGGACGCGGCGAAGAACGGCGGGGTCGGGGCATACGTGCCATTCTCCCCTGCCGCGAGCCTCTCGCCCGTCGTCCCGGACGTGACGTGCGGCTCAGAACGGGCGGTACGTGGTCACGTCCTCCAGGCCGGTCTGGCCGGCGGACGACGAGAGCTGCCACGGCACCGAGGCCACGACCACGCCGGGGGTGAACAGCAGGCGGCCCTTGAGGCGCAGCGCGGACTGGTTGTGCAGCAGCTGCTCCCACCAGTGCCCGACGACGTACTCGGGGATGTACACGACGACGAGGTCGCGCGGCGACTCGCGCCGCACCGACCGGACGTACTTGAGCACCGGCCGGGTGATCTCGCGGTACGGCGAGTCGAGCACCCGCAGGGGCACCGGGATGTCCAGCGCCTCCCACTGGCGCATGACCTCCTCGATCTCGTCCCGGTCGACGCCGACGGTCACCGCCTCGAGCACCGACGGTCGCGACACCCGCGCGTACGCGATGGCACGCATGGTCGGCTTGTGGATCTTGGACACGAGCACGATCGCGTGCACCCGGCTCGGCAGGGACCGCGCCTCGGCCACGTCGTCGAGCGCCAGCTCGTCGCTCACGCGCCGGTAGTGCTTGCTGATCCCCATCATGATCGCGAAGAGCGCGCCCATGGCGACCAGGGTGATCCAGGCGCCGTGCGTGAACTTCGTGACGAGCACGATGAGCAGCACGGCGGCCGTCATGGCGAACCCGACGCCGTTGACGACGCGCGAGCGCTTCATGCGCGACCGCTCGCGCGGGTCCGGCTCGGTCCGCAGCTCGCGGGTCCAGTGCCGCAGCATCCCGAGCTGCGACATCGTGAACGACACGAAGACGCCCACGATGTAGAGCTGGATGAGCGTCGTGACCTCGGCGTCGAACGCGAGGATCAGCAGCGCGGCGGCCACGGCGAGCGTCACGATGCCGTTGGAGAACGCGAGCCGGTCGCCGCGCGTGTGCAGCTGGCGCGGGAGGTAGCCGTCCTTGGCGAGGATCGAGCCGAGCACCGGGAAGCTCGTGAAGGACGTGTTGGCCGCGATCAGCAGGATCACGAACGTCACGACGACCACGGCGACGGCGGCGGGCGCGAAACCGGCGAAGACGGTCTCGGCGAGCTGGCCGAGCACGGGGTGCTGGACGTAGTCGTCCGGCACCGGCCCGCCGTCGAGCGAGAGCTGCGACTCGGGGTCCTCGACGAACCGGATGCCCGTCGCCTGCGCGAGCAGCAGCACCATCATGAGCGTCGCGGCGGAGATCACCCCGAGGAGCGCGAGCGTGCGCGCGGCGTTGCGCGACCTCGGCTTGCGGAAGGCGGGCACGCCCGTGCTGATGGCCTCGACCCCCGTGAGGGCGACCGCGCCGGACGCGAAGGCGCGCGCCACGAGGAACGCACCAGCCACGCCGACGAGCCCCGCCTCGAACCCCGCCGCGGGTACGACGTCGTACTGCGCGCTCTCGGCCTGCGGCAGCGTGCCGGTCAGCTGCCGCACGGCACCGGTGACGGCGATCGCCCCCATGAGGAGCATGAACAGGTAGACCGACACGGCGAAAGCGCGTGCGGACTCGCGCACGCCGCGCAGGTTGAGCAGGGTCAGGAAGAACACGAGCACGACGGCGGTCGTCGCCTCGTGGTCGCGGACGAACGGCACGATCGTGGCCGCGAACTGCGCGCCGGACGACAACGACACCGCGACGGTGAGGACGTAGTCGAGCAGGAGCGCGGACGCGACGCCGACGCCCGCCGTCGGCCCGAGGTTGGTCGTGGCGATCTCGTAGTCGCCGCCGCCGGACGGGTACGCGCGCACGTTCTGCCGGTACGAGGCGACCACGACCAGGAGCACGACGACGACGCCCAGACCGACCCACGGGGACACGGTGGTGGCGGCGAGGCCCGCCACGGCGAGCATGAGGAGGATCTCGTCCGGCGCGTACGCCATGGAGGAGAGGGCGTCCGAGGCGAAGACCGGCAGCGCGATCCGCTTCGGCAGTGTTCTGCGGCCCTCGCTCCCGCTGCGCATGGGGCGTCCCAGCAGCAGTCGCTTGGCGGCATCCGCGATGTCCGACACGTCGACCCATGCTATGCCCGCGGGCCCGTCCCGGCGCTCCACGGGCCGCGCGACGCGCCCACGACGGCGGCGGCTCACCGGGAGGTATAGCGTTCTGGTCGTGCACTTCGTGATCATGGGCTGCGGCCGCGTGGGAGCCACGCTCGCACAGACGATCGAGTCCCGCGGGCACTCCGTGGCCGTCATCGACCAGAACGCCGACGCGTTCCGCCGGCTCCCGGCGGACTTCGCCGGCCAGAAGGTCACGGGCGTCGGCTTCGACCGCGACACGCTGGCGCAGGCCGGCATCCAGGACACGTACGCGTTCGCGGCGGTGTCCGACGGCGACAACTCGAACGTGCTCGCGGCGCGCGTCGCCCGCGAGACCTACGGCGTCGAGAAGGTCGTCGCGCGGATCTACGACCCCGAGCGCGCCGAGATCTACCAGCGGCTCGGCATCCCGACCGTCGCGACCGTCCGGTGGACCGCCGACCAGGTCCTGCGCCGCATGCTGCCGCTGGGCGCCACGGACGAGTACCGCGACCCGTCGGGCCAGGTCCGCCTCGCCCAGGTCGACTACCACCCCGCGTGGACCGGCCTGTCCGTGGGCCGCATCGAGGCGGCCACGGGCGCGCGGGTCGCCTTCCTGTCCCGCTACACCGAGGGCATCCTCGTCACCTCCGACACCGTGCTCCAGGAGAACGACGTGCTGCACGTGCTCATGGACGCCGACGACGCGGCCGCGGTGGAGCGGACGCTCACGCACGCGCCGCGCGAGGAGGAGGACTGATGCGGGTCGTCGTCGCCGGCGCCGGGTCCGTGGGGCGCTCGATCGCGCGGGAGCTGCTCGCGCACGACCACGAGGTCGTCATCGTCGACAAGAGCCCCGCGGCGATGCGCGTGGCGCAGGTGCCCGACGCCGACTGGCTGCTCGCCGACGCCTGCGAGCTGTCGTCGCTCGCCAGCGCCGACGTCGAGAGCGCCGACGTCGTCGTGGGGGCCACGGGCGACGACAAGGTCAACCTCGTCTTCTCCCTGCTGTGCAAGACGGAGTTCGGCGTGCCGCGCACCGTGGCGCGCGTGAACAACCCGAAGAACGAGTGGATGTTCGACGAGTCCTGGGGCGTGGACGTCGCGGTCTCGACGCCGCGCATCATGACGGCCATGGTCGAGGAGGCCGTGGCCGTGGGCGACCTCGTCCGGATCTTCACGTTCCACCAGTCGGGTGCGGACATCCTCGAGGTGACGCTCCCGGAGGACTCGCCGCTCGTCGGGACCCGTGTCGGGGCGGTGGCGTGGCCGCACGACACGGTGCTCGCGTGCATCGTGCGCTCGACGGCGCCCATCGCGCCGAGCGTCGACGACACGCTCGAGGCCGGCGACGAGCTGCTCATCGTGACGGGCCGGGAGGCCGAGGAGTCCCAGCTCCAGGCGCTGCTCGTGCAGGGCGGGCGGCCGGAGCCGGAGCCGCTCGCCGACGAGGCCGAGCCCCCGACTCCCCCGTCGGAGCCCGTGGAGGCACCGGAGGCGACCTGACCCGCCTCGTGACGCGGCCGGCGGATCAGGCCGTGGTGGCCTGCGCCGGGTGCGGCCGACGTACCACGGCCCACGTGAGCCACAGGACGAGGCCCCACAACGGCACGCCCATGACCAGGTGCGCCGTGCCGAGCCAGGCGACGTCGCCGGCGAAGTAGAGCGGGACCTTCACGATCAGCCGCAGCGCGAACAGTCCGACCCAGAACCACGTGGCGATCGTGTAGCGCCGCACGAGCACCGGGTCCTGCCGCCAGGCGACGAGCGGCGCGAACGGGCTCGGCGCGTCGGTGCCCCGGGCGTCGCCGGCCTGGTCGTCCCGGTCGCCGCCCGCCTGCGCGCGCTCGCGCGCCTGGTCGACGAACCCGGAGCGGAACGCCTCCACCACGAGACCGACGACGGGCCACCGCACGAGGATGGAGACCAGGATGACGACGAGGTAGACGGCGTTGGTCCAGAGCCCGACGGCGTAGAAGTTCTCGGCCTCGCCCGAGCGCCACGCCCAGAACACGCCGACCGCGATGCCCAGGAGACCGCCGAGCGCCTGCGTGACGGGGGTGCGCTGCACGAGCCGCGCGGCCACCGCGACGAGCGCCGCCGCGACGGACGCCACGAGCGCGGCGCGCAGGTCCGTCGTCGCGACGAACACGACGACGAAGACCAGGCCGGGCGCGACCGCCTCGACCACGCCGCGCACGCCGCCGACGGCCTCGGCGAACGAGAAGCTCTCCGCCGCCACGGCGCGCACGCCACGGCGGTCCTGCTCGGGCGCGCTCACTCGCCGGCCTTGGGACGCAGCTCGTAGCGGGGGTTGTACACGGTGCGCCGCCCGTCGACCTCGCACACCATGCCCTCGACGCGGATGCGCCGGCCCGGCTCGATCCCGGGGATCGTCCGGCGGCCGAGCCACACGAGGTCGAGCGAGCCCGAGCCGTCGTAGAGCTCGGCCTCGACGGTGGGGACGGTCTCGCGCGGCCGGAGCACGACCGAGCGCAGCACCCCGGTGGCGCTGCCCCGGTGCCGGCTCTCCAGGTCGGCCACGGCCGAGCAGCCGCGGACCAGCGCGGCCTCGTGCCGTTCCTGCTCGTCCGCGACCTCGTCGGCCGAGGCCAGCGCGTGGCGGACGGTGCTGCGCAGCGACATGGTCGGCACCCTCAGCGGATCTCGGTGATCTCCGGCCCGCGCTTGAGCGGGTCGAAGCTCGGCGTCTGGGGCGTGGCGTCCTCGGGTCCGGGCTGCGCGTCGCCCGCGCGGTTCTTCTGCGGCAGCGTGAGCGTGAGCAGGTCGCGCGGAGGCCGCGGGTTGCCGTCACGCACGACGACGACGTTGGCGAACACCGACTCGAGCGGCTTCGCGGCCTCCTCGTCGACCGCGGCGCGTCCGGTCAGGACGCCGCGGAGGAACCAGCGCGGGCCGTCCACGCCGACGAACCGCGCGGGGCGCACGGCCGACTGGCCCTCGGGGCCCTTGGCGGGGATCCGCGCCAGCAGCTCGCGGCCGAACGGGCCGGGCACGTCGTCGACCGTGCCGCCCTGCTTCGTGACCGACGTGGCGATCTCGGCACGGACCTCGTCCCAGATGCCCTCGGTCTTGGGTGCGGCGAAGGCCTGGACCTGCAGGCCGGAGCCGCCGAGCTGGGCCGAGACGCCGGTGACCTTCTGCGTCTTCTTGTCGATCTCCATGCGGAGCTCGAGCCCGGGCAGCACGGGCAGCCAGATCGCGCCGAGGTCGACGCGGGGGCCCTTGGCCGTGACCTGCGACGCGTCGAACGGGCCGCGCTCGGGCTTTGCCGGCTCGCCGGTCCCCTCGGCCGCCGGCGGGTCCGACGGGAGGGTCGCGGGCTCGGACGCCTCAGGCGCCGTCTTCGACGCGTTGCGCCGGAACAGACCCACAGGGGATCTCCTTCACTCGCTCCAGCCCGGCCGGGCGGCCGGGACCGTTCACTTCCACACTACTGCGCCGCTACGACGTCGGGGTCCAGCCCCCGCTCGAGCCGAAGCCGCCCTCGCCGCGGTGCGAGCCGGGCAGGAGCTCGGCCTGGAGGAACCGTGCCCTCTCGACCCTCTGGACCACGAGCTGCGCTACCCGGTCGCCGCGGCGCAGCCGCACCGGCTCGGCGGCGTCGGTGTTGAGCAGGACCACCTTGATCTCGCCGCGGTAGCCCGCGTCGATCGTCCCGGGGGCGTTGACCACGGTCACGCCGTGCTTCGCCGCCAGACCGGAGCGCGGGTGCACGAACGCGGCGTAGCCGTCCGGCAGCGCGATCGCCACGCCGGTCGGGACGACGGCCCGGCCGCCTGGCGGGAGGTCGACGTCGACGGTCGTCACGAGGTCCGCCCCGGCGTCGCCCGGGTGGGCGTACGACGGCGCCGGGATGCCGTCGTCGAGGAGGCGAACCAGCACGTCCACCGTGCTGCCGTCCGTGGCCGTGGTCGGGTTCGGGGAGTCAGGCACCACGGCAGCGTAGCCGAGAGGGCTGCGATGATGTGGCCATGGACGACGCCTCGACCGAGCGCCCCGGCGACCCCACGTACCGCGAACGCCTGCTGCCGGGACCTGGGGGCTGGTTGGGCGCCGCGGGCATGGGCGTCATCGTCGCGATCGCGCTGTGGCCGCTCGCACAGACGGTGGGCGTCGTGATCGGCGTGCTCGCCGGCGTCGGGACGGCCGTGGCGCTGGCGGCGACCGCCCCCGTGGTCGAGGTGACCCACGGGTCGCTCCGCGCAGGCCGTGCCCACGTGCCGGCGCGGCTGCTCGGCGAGCTCACCGCGCTGACCGACGCGGAGGAGATGCGTGCCGAGCTCGGGCCGCGGCTCGACGCGCGCGCGTACGTGTGCCTGCGGGCGTGGGCGCGCACGGGTGTCAAGGCCGTGCTCGAGGACCCCGCCGACCCGACGCCGTACTGGATCGTCTCGACGCGGCGGCCGGCCGAGCTGGTCGCGGCCGTCGAGCGGGCGCGCGAGTCCGGTCCCGCGGACGACTGACCGCAGGGACGACGAAGGCCGCCACGTCGTGACGTGGCGGCCCGTCGGCTGGGCGGGAGATCTCAGGCGGCGCCTTCCGCGCCACCTGAGCCTGCGCCTGCTCTCAGGCGGCGCACTCCGTGCAGACCATCTGGCCGTTCTTCTCGTAGGCCAGCTGGCTGCGGTGGTGGACGAGGAAGCAGTTCGTGCAGGTGAACTCGTCGGCCTGACGAGGCAGCACGCGTACCG
>JAPSLQ010000125.1 GCA_031180595.1 Isoptericola sp.
GTGGAGGTCGCGGTCGCGCGACTGCGCGAGGCGGCGGGGCGCCGGGACCTCGTCAAGACCGTCGTGAAGCGGGGGTACCGGCTCGAGCTGGCTCATGGCTGACCAGGGCGCGCGGCCGGGCGCGGCGACGTCGGGGCGTACGTTCGCTCGAACGGATCGGTCGCTGCGCTCCCTCTGCTCTCGCTCTCGCACGCCCCGACCTCGCCGCACCTTCGTCGCGGGGCTGGCGGGTGGCGTGGTGCTGCTCGCGGCCGGGTGCGGGGCCGCGGGTGGAGCGGACGGCGACGGCGGGCGGGTGCTCGACGTGCTGGCGGCCGCGTCGCTCGGGACGGTGTTCGAGCAGGTGGCCGCCGACTTCGAGGCCGAGCACCCGGGCGTGCGCGTGCGGCTGAGCGTGGCAGGGTCGCCCGACCTCGTGGCGCAGGTGGTCGAGGGCGCACCGGCCGACGTGCTGGCCACGGCCGACGAGGCGACGATGGCTCGCGTGACGTCCGACCCGACGCTCGAGACGAGCCCGCCTGAGGCGTTCGCGACGAACACCCCGGCGCTCGTCGTCGCGCCTGGTGCCCGCGTCGCCTCCCTCGCCGACGCGGCGCGCCCCGGTACGCGGCTCGTCGTGTGCGCGCCCGCGGTGCCGTGCGGCGACGCGGCGCTGCGCCTCGCGGACGGCGCCGGCGTCACGCTGCACCCCGTGAGCGAGGAGCTGCAGGTCACCGACGTCCTCGCCAAGGTCGCGAGCGGCGAGGCGGACGCCGGCGTCGTGTACTCGACCGACGCCGCGGCGGCGCTCGCGCGCGACCCCGGCTCCGTCCGCGTCGTCGACGTCCCCGAGGCGGCCGGCGTCGTCAACCGGTACCCGGTCGTCGTGCTCGAGGGCTCGCCCGAGGCCGACCTCGCGCACGCGTTCGTCGACGCGCTCACCGGTCCGCCCGGCCGGGCGGCCCTGGCCGAGGCGGGCTTCGGTGCGCCGTAGCCCGGTCACGGCACCCGTGGGCGACGTCGTGCCCGGCTGGGTGGCCGCCGTCGCGGTCGTGGGTGCGACGTTCGTCGTCGTGCCCGTCGTCGTCCTCGGCGCGCGCGCCGACTGGGCGCACCTGCCGACCCTCGTGACGGGCGCGGCCGCGCTCGACGCGCTCGGGCTGTCGCTCTGGACCGCCGTCGCCTCGACGCTCGCGTGCGTCGCGCTCGGGGTGCCGCTGGCCCTCGTGCTGGCCCGGACGTCGTTCCCCGGCCACGGCACGCTGCGGGCGGTCGTCCTGCTGCCGCTCGTCCTGCCGCCCGTGGTCTCCGGTCTGGCGCTGCTGGCCACGCTCGGCAGGCGCGGACCGGTGGGCGGCCTGCTCGACGACCTCGGGCTGGGCGTCGCCTTCACCACGACGGCGGTCGTGATCGCGCACACCTACGTCTCGCTGCCGTTCCTCGTGCTGAGCGTCGAGGGCGCGCTGCGCGTCGCCGGAGCGCGCGGCGAGCTCGCGGCGGCGACGCTCGGCGCCTCGGCGAACCGCACCTTCTGGGTCGTCACGCTGCCCGCCGTCGCACCCGCGCTCGCGGGCGGCGCGCTCCTCGCCTTCGCCCGCTCGCTCGGGGAGTTCGGGGCGACGCTCACCTTCGCCGGCAGCCTGCAGGGCGTCACCCGCACCCTGCCGATCGAGATCTACCTGCTGCGCGAGACCGACCCGGACGCCGCCGTCGCGCTGTCGATGCTGCTCGTCGTCGCGGCGCTCGTCGTCGTCACCGCGGTGCACTCGGCGGGCGGGACGCGGGGCCTGCGCACCGCGCTGGGGAGGCCCCGTGGCTGAGGAGGCGCCCTACGCTGGGCGGATGGCCACCAGGAACGACGCCGCGCCCGGCGGCGCGCGGCTCGAGGTGACGGTCACCGACCCGCCGCGCGGGATCGACCTGTCGCTCGAGGTGCGCCCCGGCCGCACCCTGGCCCTGCTCGGCCCCAACGGGGCGGGCAAGTCCACGGTGCTGCGCACCGTCGCCGGGCTGCACGCCCCCGGCCGCGCTCGCGTCGTGGTGGGCGACACGGTGCTGTCCGACGTGGGCAACGGCGGACGCGCCTTCTGGTCACCGCCCCGCAAGCGCGCCGTCGGGCTGCTCGACCAGCAGCCCGACCTCTTCGGGCACCTGACCGTCCGGGGCAACGTCATGTTCGGACCGCGGGCGGCCGGGGCGTCGCGCCGCGCGGCACGCACGTTCGCCGACCACCTGCTCGACGCCGTGGGCGCGCGCGACCTCGCGCGGCGCCGCGCGCGGGCCCTCTCCGGCGGCCAGGCGCAGCGCGTCGCGCTCGCCCGCGCGCTCGCCGCGTCGCCGCGCGTGCTGCTGCTCGACGAGCCGCTCGCCGCCGTCGACGCGCCGTCGGCGCGCGAGCTGCGCGAGGTCCTGCGGCGGGTGCTCGACGGCGTGACCGCCGTCGTCGTGACGCACGACGTCGCGGACGTGCGCGCGCTCGCCGACGACGTCGCCGTGCTCGAGGGCGGACGCGTCGTCGAGCACGGGCCCGCCGACGAGCTCCTCGCCGCGCCCCGCAGCGCGTTCCTCAAGGACCTGCTCGAGCACGACGACGGTGCGGACGACCTAGGCCCCGTGCCGCACGCCGCGCCGTCGGAGGACGGGCGCAGGTCGGTCGCGCGGCACGCGGAGGCGGTCGAGGCGCTCGTCGCGCCCGCCCTCGCGGCGGGCGAGCCGCAGGTCGTGCGCGTGACCGAGCTGCTCGCACGGGCGGCGGGCGAGGCCGTCCTGGCGCCGCGCGTGCTCGCGCGTGACGCGCGCGCCGTCGTCGGGCTGCCCGGCTTCGACAACTCGCAGATGGACGGGTACGCCGTCCGTGCCGCCGACCTCGCCGCCGCGACCCCCGACGCCCCGGCCGCGCTGCCGGTCGGCGCGCCCGTGCCGGCCGGGTCCCAGCCCTCGCCGCTGCCACCCGGCACCGCGGCCCCGGTCATGACGGGAGCGCCCCTGCCGGACGGGGCCGACGCCGTCGTGCGCGTCGAGGACGCCGACCCGCCCACCTTCTCGCCGAGCGACGTCGTGCGGTTCGCCGCGCCCGTCCCGCCCGGCACGTACGTGCGGCGCGCCGGGTCCGACGTCGCGCCCGGTGGCGTGGTGGTCCCGGCCCGCACGCCGCTCGGTCCGTCGCAGCTCGGGGCGCTCGTCGCCGCCGGCGTCCCCGAGGTCGTCGTCGCGCCGGTGCCGCACGTGCTGCTCGTCTCGACCGGCTCCGAGCTGGTCCCCGCCGGCGAGCCGCTCGGGGCGGCACAGGTGCACGACGCCAACGGCGCCACGCTCGCCGCGGCGCTCGCCCAGGCCGGCGCCCGCGTGAGCACGCGCGTCGTGCCGGACGCGCCCGACGCCCTGCGCGCCGTGCTCGACGACGCGCCCGCCGACGTCGCGCTCGTCGTGACGACCGGCGGCGTCTCGGCCGGCGCCTACGAGGTCGTGCGACAGACCCTCCGCGAGGTGTGGTTCGGGCATGTCGCCGTGCAGCCCGGCGGGCCGCAGGGGCTCGGGACGGTCTCGCTCGGCTCCCGGCGGGTGCCGCTCGTCGCGTTCCCCGGGAACCCCGTGAGCGCCTACGTGTCGTTCGAGCTGTTCCTGCGCCCGGTGCTCGCCCGGGCCACGGGCGCCGTCCCCGCCCGCCGGCCGACCGGCCGCGCACGGCTCGCCGAGCCGCTCGACTCGCCCGCCGCGCTGCACCAGGTCCGGCGCGGCGTGCTCGACGACGCCGGTCGCGTGCGCCTCGTGGGCGGCCCCGGCTCGCACCTGGTCAGCCACCTCGCCGCGGCCGGCGTCCTCGTCCACGTGCCACCCGGCGTCGCCCGCCTCGAGCGCGGCGACGACGTCGACTACTGGGAGATCCGATGAGCGACCTGTCCCACTACCGCGCCGACGGCGCCGCCCACATGGTCGACGTCACGGCCAAGGACGTGACCAGGCGTCAGGCCACGGCCACGGCCACGCTGCGCACGCGGGCCGACGTCGTCGAGCGCATCGCGTCGGGCGACCTGCCCAAGGGCGAGGCGATCGCCACGGCGCGCGTCGCCGGGATCATGGGCGCCAAGCGCACGCCCGACCTGGTGCCGCTGTGCCACCCGCTGCCGCTGTCCGGGGTCGACCTCGACGTCGTCCCGGCGGGTGACCGCGTCGAGATCACGGCGACGGTGCGGACCACGGGCCGCACCGGCGTCGAGATGGAGGCGCTCACGGCCGTGACGGTCGCCGGCCTCACGCTGTACGACATGATCAAGGCCGTCGACAAGGCCGCGGTCCTCACGGACGTCCAGGTCGTCGCCAAGTCCGGCGGGAAGTCCGGCGACTGGTCGCGGGAGGCGCCGTGAGCGCCCCCGACGCCGGGACCCCCGCTACCCCGCGCGTCGCGGTCGTCGTCGCGTCCGACCGGGCCGCGGCCGGCGTGTACGAGGACCGTTCCGGCCCGGCCGCCGCCGCGTGGTTCGCCGACCGGGGCTGGCGCGTCGACGTCGTGCGCGTCGTCCCCGACGGCGATCCCGTGCGCGCGGCGCTCGAGGACCTGCTCGGGGCGGGGCCCGACGGCGGTGCCCCCGACGTGATCGTCACCAGCGGCGGCACGGGGATCGGCCCGGCGGACCGCACGCCCGAGGCGACGCGCGCCGTGCTCGACCGCGAGGTCCCGGGCCTCGCCGAGCTCGTGCGCGCACGCTCGACGTCGCCGGTCGACCCCGCCAAGCGCGCGGTGCCCGCCGCGGCGCTGTCGCGCGGGACCGCCGGTGTCGCCGGCCGGACCCTCGTGGTCAACCTGCCTGGGTCGGTCGGCGGCGTGGTCGACGGGCTCGACGCGCTCGCCGACGTCCTGCCGCACGCGGTGTCGCAGCTGCGCGGCGGCGACCACGACGCGGGACCGGCCGGCCCCGCGGGCGAGCCGGCCGCCGTCGTGCTGCGCGCCGACGTCGTCGACGAGCCGCTCGACGAGACGCTCGCCGAGCTGTCGGCCGCCGTGCGCGACGACGCGTGCGGCGCCGTCGCGACGTTCACGGGCTACGTCCGCGACCACGACGACGGCCGCGGCGTCGTGCGGCTCCACTACGAGGCGCACCCCGACGCCGCACGGATCCTGCGCGAGGTGGCGCAGCGGGTCGCGCGCCGCGCGGCCGCGGCGGCGGACGACACCGTGCGCGCCGCCGTCGTGCACCGCACCGGCGACCTGGGCGTCGGTGACGTCGCCGTGGTCGCGGCCGTCGCGTCGGGCCACCGCGCGGCGGCGTTCGCGTGCGTCGCGGACCTCGTCGAGGAGCTCAAGGCCGAGGTGCCGATCTGGAAGGAGCAGTCGTTCAGCGACGGCACCACCGAGTGGGTCGGGTCCCTCGGCTGAGTCGCAGGCTCGGCCGACGACGGGCCTGAGCCGGTAGGTCACCGGTTGTTTACCCGGGCGTCGGTGCACGGACCCCGCACGGCCACCGGCGCTCCCTACCGTCAGGCTCGTCACCCCCCGGTCTCACCCTGGAGAGCAACCGATGACGATCGCCCCCGAGTCGCGCCCGCTGCTGGAGCTCGCGGCCACGCCCCACTACGCCCGCGGCAAGCGTGCCGCCGCGACGTGCCGCTTCAAGTGTGCCGACGCCTGCGCGCACCCCGCGCCCAACAAGAGCGCGAACGAGTACTTCCGCGACGTCGCCTCGCGCGCCCTGTCCCGCCGGGTGATGCTCGGTGGCATGGCGGCCGCCGCGGCCGCCGTCGTCGTCGGGGCCGAGGTCGTGCGCGCGCCGCAGGCCGCCGCGGCCGGCAAGGCCACCGCGAAGGGCCTGGCGTTCGGCCCGATCGCGTCGCAGCCCATGGACCTGGACGCGTTCGTCGTGCCCGAGGGCTACGAGTGGTCGCCGATCATCCGCTGGGGCGACCCGATCCTGCCCGGCGGTCGCGCGTTCGACCCGGCCGCGCAGTCGCCCGAGCAGCAGAAGCTCCAGTTCGGCTACAACGTCGACTACCTGGACATCCTGCCCGAGGACCCCAAGCACGTCCGGTCCATGGTCGAGACGCGCCGCGGCCGCCGCGGGCTGCTCGTGAGCAACCACGAGTACACCAACCCGGAGATCATGTTCGACGCGTCGTACGACGCCGCCACGCGCCGGGCGATCGAGCGTGCGGCGCACGGCATGTCGGTCGTCGAGGTCACGCGGGCCAAGGAGGGCACGCCGTGGACCTACTCGCGGATCAGCCCGCTCAACCGCCGCATCCACATGGACACCCCGTTCGTCATCGACGGCCCGGCGGCCGGCCACGACCTCATGAAGACCGCCGAGGACCCGACGGGCACCCGCGTGCGCGGCACGCTCAACAACTGCGCGGGCGGGACGACGCCGTGGGGCACGGTCCTGTCGGGCGAGGAGAACTTCCACGGCTACCTGCGGGTCGACGGTCTGGACCCGCGCGACGCGCGCTACGGCCTGCGGAACGCGCCGACCGGTTACGGCTGGGAGAAGGACGACCCGCGCTTCGACGGCAACAACCCGGGCTACCGCAACGAGAACCACCGCTTCGGGTGGATCGTGGAGCTCGACCCGTACGACCCGACCGCGGCGCCGGTCAAGCACACGGCGCTGGGGCGCTTCAAGCACGAGGGCGCGAACGTCATCCTCGCCAAGGACAAGCGCGCCGTCGTCTACATGGGCGACGACGAGCGCTTCGACTACGTCTACAAGTTCGTGTCGAAGAACGCGATGCGCGAGGGCGCCAGCGAGCAGGCGCGCGCCTTCAACAAGACGCTCCTGAGCGAGGGCGACCTGTACGTCGCCCGGTTCCACGGCGACTCCGAGGGCGAGATCGACGGCTCGGGCGCCGTGCCGTCCGACGGCGCGTTCGACGGCACGGGCGAGTGGCTGCCCCTGGTCGTCGACGGCGAGTCGCGGGTCGACGGCATGTCGGTCGAGGAGGTCCTGATCTTCACGCGCCTGGCGGCCGACGCCGTCGGCGCCACCAAGATGGACCGCCCGGAGGACGTCGAGCCCAACCCGTTCACGGGCCACGTCTACGTCGCGTGCACCAACAACTCGAACCGCGGCGGCTCGGGCGGTGCGGCCGACGAGGCCAACCCGCGCAACAACAACCGGGACGGCCACGTCGTCGAGATCATCGAGGACGGCGGCGACCAGACGGCCACCACGTTCACGTGGAACCTGCTGATCGTCGCGGGCGACCCCGCGGTGAACGGCTCGACGTACTTCTCGGGCTTCCCGGCGGACAAGGTCTCGCCGATCTCGTGCCCGGACAACCTGGCGTTCGACTCCGAGGGCAACCTGTGGATCTCGACCGACGGCCAGCCGTCGGCGATCCAGAAGTGCGACGCGCTGTTCAAGGTGCCGCTCGAGGGTCCGGAGCGCGGCCACGTGCAGCAGTTCCTGGCCGTGCCCCGCAGCGCCGAGACGTGCGGGCCGGTCATCGACCTCCGTGACTCGATGGTGTACGTCAACGTGCAGCACCCCGGCGACGACGGCTCGTTCGAGGCGCAGACCTCGTTCTTCCCCGACTACATCGCGCAGGGCGAGGAGGTGCCGGCCGGTGCCTGGCGCGGGCCGCGCCCGTCGACGGTCCAGGTCTACCCCGCGGGTGCCGGCGCCAAGCCGGGCAAGCACCAGGGTCCCGGCCCGTTCCCGTACCCCCGTGAGGGCAAGGGAGCCGGCGCCCCCGGCCGCCCTGCCCGCCCGGGGACGGAGCAGCGCCGCGGCTGACCCGCCGCCACGAGGCCCGGCGGCGGAGCGTGCGCTCCGCCGCCGGGCCTCGTGCTGTCTCGCCGGGGGACGAAGCGCTACGTGGCCGAGGAGCGCGCTACCTCGCCGGGGGACGCGCTACCTCGCCGAGGAGCGCGCTACCTCGCCGAAGGGGGCGCTACCTGGCGGGGGACGGGGCGGTGCCGCGCGGTTCGTAGACTGGTTGACCGTGACGACCCGCCCGCCGGAGCCCGGCGCCTACCTCGACCACGCCGCGACGA
>JAPSLQ010000126.1 GCA_031180595.1 Isoptericola sp.
CGCAGCGTCCGCTCAGGCGCCGGCGCGCAGCGGGGCGCCCAGCCCGCCGCCGTCGCGGTCCCCGGGCAGGACGAGGAACGTGCCGCTCGCCGTGGGCGTCACGTAGCGCATCAGGTCGTCACCCTCGTCCAGGCGGTGCTGGGTCGCCACGAAGGTGCGCAGGTCGGCCTGGAAGCAGATGAACAGCAGCCCGGTGTCGGCGACGGGCTCGCCACCGGAGTCGGTCGCCGTCCCGTTGTCGAAGGCGTACCCGCGGCGCAGCATGAGCCGGCTGCCGGTGAAGGACGGGTGCGCCGCGCGGGCGTGGGACCGGGGCGGCACCAGGTACTCCCCGTCGGGCGCCTTGGCCTGCAGCCGCACGTCGTCGTCGATCGTGCCGCCGGACAACGGCGACCCGTCGCGCCGGCGTCCGACGATCTCCTCCTGGCGTGCCGCCGGCTCGCTCCGGAACGCGGCGGTGTCCAGACGCAGGCGCCGCACGACGCAGACGCTCGCGCCCGCGAGGGGACCGTCCGCGATCCACACGTTCTCGGCCTGCTCCTCCTCCGTCCGCGGCACGGCGATGCCGTCGTGGAAGCCGAGCGGGCTGCGCACGACGAACCCCTCGCCCGGGCCGCGGTAGCCGCGCTGGCGCCACCGGGGCAGCAGACCCGGCACCGTGGCGAGCACGTGCTCCAGGGCCGGCTCGAGGTTGCCCGGGTCGCTCCCGCACAGCTGGAGCATCACGTCGCCGCCCGTGGCGCCGGCCGGGATCCCGGTGTCGCCGGCGAACGCCGGGAGGTCCTCGGCACCCGGGAGCGTGGGGTCGACCGCGCGGACGAGCCGCGGGCCGAGGCCGACCGTCACGGTGAGGTCGCCCGGGCCGTCGGGCAGCACGCCCGCTGCGTCGGCGAGCAGCTCGCCGACCGCCTGGCCGAGGGCGTCGCAGAGGTCGGCGACCGCGGCGTCCGCGGCGTCCGCGGCGCCGGCGAGGTCGGCGTCGTCGACGTCGAGGACGGCGAGCAGGCAGTGCTGCTGCGGCGTGGCGGGCCGCGTCACGCCGGCCTGGTGCGCGCCGAGCGGCTCGACCCGGGCGCCGGACAGCGGCGCGCCGGAGCCCGTGCCCGCGGCCGTTGTGCCGGCGGCGTCGGCCGCCCCGGGACGCAGGGCGACCGTCGCGCCGGCGCCGGCGCCCGCGCCGACCCCCAGCCCGAGGCCGACACCCGCGAGACCGCGCAGCAGCGTGCGGCGGTCCATCCGTGCCTCGTCGCTCATGGCGTCGGAGCCGCCTGCGCCGCGGCGTGGAAGGCGTCGGCGAAGTCGACGCCCTCGGCGGTGCCGAGATCGGCGGCGGTCCAGTCGTCGCTGCCGCCGAGCCGCGCCTCGAGGCGCAGGATGCGCCAGCTCTCGTCGACCCAGTAGCGCACGGTCGCCGCGCTGCCGTCGGCGTCCGGGTCCTGTGCCGACACGTCGTCCGACGTCGGCCCGGCGAGGACCTGGACGGGCACGCCGTCGACGCTGTCCTGGCGCAGCCACCGCGCGTCGGACTGCTGCAGCAGCACGGGGTTGTCCGGCCGGTCGTTGCCCAGCCCGACGAGCACGGCGAGCAGCGCGTGGAGCCGGGACCGGTCGGGGACCAGCTCCGACGTCGTCCAGGCGGCGTCGTCGAGGCCGGGCGGCGGCAACGGCGGCTTCCCGCCCTCGGGGGCTGTGGCGCCGTCGAACGTCGAGACGGTCTGCGGCGTCCACGCCAGCAGTCCGGCCTCGCCCGACGAGGTCTCCCGCACGCCCGCATAGCCGAGGTGCGCGGCGAAGTCGACCCAGCCGTCGACGGCGTAGGTGTGCCCGCCGTCGGCGACCTCGAACCGGACGGTGCGCACTCCCGCGGCGTAGTTCTGGAACCGCATCGTGGCCAGGCCCTGCGCCTCGTCGGTCGTGAGCGGCCGCGCCGAGGCCGTGGGCGACGCGCTGCCGCCCGATCCCGCCTCGTCGATGCCGTCGGAGCCGCAGGCGCCCAGCCCGAGCGCGAGCGCGAGCGCGACGGCGGCGGCCGCGGCACGTGGCGCCGGCACGCTCCTGGTCATGCGGCCGTCCCCGCGCGGTCGGCGAGGAGGTCCGGGCCGGGCAGCGGGAAGCCGGCGAGGTCGGGCAGCTCCACCGTCGCCGGCAGGCGCTCGGGCGCCTCCTCCGGGTCCGGCATCGACGGCTGCTCGGGCGGCGCCGGGACGTCGAGGAAGCTCGTGCCGGGCGGCACCTCGACGGCCGGGGCACCGTCGGTCACGCCGACGAGCGGACCCGTCCCGTCGGGGCACGTGGCCTCCAGGAGCGCGGACGGGAGTGCCGTGGCCGGGCCCTCGCCGCCGGCCGGGTCGACGCACGTGCCCGACGACGGAGTCCGCTGCGCGGAGGTGTCGTGCAGGTCGACGCCGTTGCTGCCGAACGCGTTGGCGACGAAGCGGTTGTCCTGCGCCGCGATGTCCTCGGCGTTGCCGAGCTGCACGCCCGCCACCGGGTTGCCGGTGATGCGGTTGCGGGCGAGCTCGTTGGCCTGGCCGCCGGTGATCCCGACGCCGATGCCGAACCCGCCGAGCGCGTGGGCGGGGGACTCGGCGCTGGTGTTGTCGGCCACGAGGTTGCCGACCACGGTGTTGGCCCGCTGGGGCGTGAACGCCTCCTGGTAGGACGACAGGAGCGTCATCCCGATCCGGTTCCCGCTGAAGCGGTTGCCGGCCACCACGACCGAGTCGGAGGCGTTCGCGTTCTCGAACCCGACGGCGTTGCGCTCGGCCACGTTGCCGGTCACGAGCACGTCGCACTCCTCGCACTGGCCGACGTAGATGCCGGAGTCCGCCGACCCGGACGCGTAGGAGTCGGTGATGCTCCCGTGCCGGGCGTTGAACGCGTAGATCCCGTACAGGCCGTTGTTCGACGCCGTCACGTGGCTGACCGCGAACCGCTCGAGCGGGGGGAACTCCTCGGGGTCGAGACGCGAGTACCCCGGGCCGCCGTGGGCCAGCGGGCCGTCCTCCCCGTGCACGCTCGTGACGAGCACGCCGTAGAAGAGGGCGGACCGGACGGTGAGGTTCTCCACCCGGACGCCGTCGGCCGCACCCACCACCCCGAACGACCTGGTGCCGCCGCCGTCGATGACCGTGTCGTTGCGGTCGAGCCCGCGCAGCGTGACGTCCGGCGTGGTGATCCGGACCTCCTCCTCGTAGACCCCCGGACCGACGAGGACGAGGCCGCCCTCGGCGACGCGCTCCACGGCCTCGGTGATCGTCGGCGCCTCCTCGGGCACGCGGACGACGGCGGGCGCAGGCGCCGCGGAGGTGCCCAAGGAC
The DNA here is from genome assembly GCA_031180595.1 of Isoptericola sp. Classification (GTDB taxonomy): domain Bacteria; phylum Actinomycetota; class Actinomycetes; order Actinomycetales; family Cellulomonadaceae; genus Isoptericola. The sequence continues at coordinate 3,321 of JAPSLQ010000126.1, forward strand.
CCGGACGGCTCCCCGTCCGGCGAACCGCACCCGGCGAGCAGGACGCCCGCCAGGACGACGGGCAGGATCAGGCGACGGACCAGTGGTCTGCTGCGGTGCATGGGAACCTTCGGGGTCGGGTAGTTACCCGAGAAGACTAGCGGCGGGCACCGTCGCCGGGACGGGACGACGCGATCCGGTCCACCTCGCGCACCACGACGTCGACGAGGCGCGGGTGCCCGAGCGGCCGGAAGTGTCCCGAGAGCGGCAGCTCGACGTTCCGCGCGCCGAGGAGCTGCCCGCTCTCCGGGATGTGCGGGTCGAACTCCGGGTACACCGCCGTGATCCGCTCGTTGACGACGAGCTCGCCGGCGAGCGCCAGGAGCACCGGGTCACGCGGGTCGAACGACCGCAGCGACCGGGCGAGCATGTAGCGCGCCCAGCGCGAGCCGGAGAACGGCGTCGCGATCGCGACCATGCCGAGCACGCGCTCGCCCGCGGGGGAGAGCATGACGCGCTTGCCGATGAGCCCGCCCTTGCTGTGCGCGACCAGGACGACGCCGGTCAGCCCCGACCGCTCGAGGTAGTCGGCGGCGACGTCGGCGCCCTCGGGCACGGGACGGGCGTTGTGCCCCAGCTCGCGCACCGCGTGCACCGAGTGACCCTGGCGGGCGAGGGCCGTCGCGACCGGGCCGAGGAACTCCCACGTCTCGTAGATCCCGGGCAGCAGCACCACGGGCGCGCGGTCCCCGGACCCGGTGGGCAGGCGCTGCCTGCGCAGCAGGCTCCGGACCTGCCGGTCGGTCGCCCAGGCGTAGTCGGCGGCCCACGCGCCGAGCCGGGACGCCGTCCCGCCCCGCGAGCGCCGCCGCCGGCCCGTCACACGGTCCGCCGCGCCCACCGCGACGACCACCGCCAGGCCTCGAGGACGACCTCGGCGACGCCCTCGGGGTCGGAGTCCATCGCATGGTGCCGGCCGCGCACCGTCCGGCTCTCGCCGCGCACGGCCCGTGCCGCGAGCAGCTCGACCCAGGGCACCGTGGCCACGGGATCCTTGTGCCCCCGCACCACGACGACCGGCACCGCCGTGCGCGGCAGCACGTCCTCGAGCCGGTGCCCGACGACGTGGCGCAACTGCGCGAGGTAGTACGGCACGCGACAGCGCACGAGCGCGTCGACGACCAGCACGCCGACCGTGCGCGGCGGCTCGCCGACCGCGTCGAGCGCGAGGCGCCGCGCCTGGTGCGGGACGCTGCGCGTGCCGGGCTCCGCCGTCGGACCGACGAGCACGCCGGCGCTCGCGGTGTCGGGGTGGTCGGCGAGCAGCTGCCCCACGACCTGCGCGCCCATCGAGTGACCGACGACCACGGGCGCGGGCAGGCCCGCGTCGAGCACGTGCTCGCGCACGTACCGTGCGACGGCGGCCGCGTGCTCCGGGATCGTGACGTCGCGGTTCGGGTGCGGGGACGAGCCGAAGCCGGCCAGGTCGACCGCGTGGACCTCCCCGTGGGCGACGAGGTGGTCGGCGAGCCTGCGGTAGGCGCGCGCCGACGACCCCACCCCGTGGACGAGCACGACCGCGCGGTCGGCGTCGAGCGGCGCGCGGACGTGGCCGACGACGGTGAGGTCGACGGCGCGGGTCCGGTGGGTCCGGTGCAGGGCGTCGGGCGGCATGCCTGACAGCATGGGGGAACGGGCGGCGGCCCGCCCGGCGGGGCCCTCAGCCGCCCGGCCGGACCAGGCCCGTCTCGTAGGCGAGCACCACCAGGGCGGCGCGGTCGCGGGCGTCGAGCTTGGTCAGCAGCCGGCTCACGTAGGTGCGCGCGGTGGCGGGGCTCAGGTAGAGCTCGCGGGCGATCTCGTCGTTGGTCAGCCCGCGCCCGACCTGCTCGAGCACCTCCCGCTCGCGCTCGGTCAGGCCCGCGAGGCGCCCCGTGTCGCGCGCCGGCGGCCCCGCGGCGACCGCTCGCATGACCGTCGCGGTCACCGCGGGCGACAGCAGCGAGTCGCCGTCCGCGACGGTGCGGATCGCGGCGCGCAGCTCGGCCGGCGAGACGTCCTTGAGCAGGTACCCCGACGCGCCGGCGCGGATCGCTGCGAACACGTGCTCGTCCTCGTCGAACGTGGTGAGCACGAGCACGCGCACGTCCTTCAGGGCCGGGTCGGCGACGATCGCACGGGTCGCCTCGAGGCCGTCCATGCGCGGCATGCGGACGTCCATGAGCACGACGTCGGGCCGCAGGTCTCGCACGAGGGCCACCCCGGCGCGTCCGTCGCCCGCCTCCCCGACCACCTCGATGTCGCCGTCGTGCTGCGCGAGCGGGCGCAGCCCGGCGCGCACGAGCTCCTGGTCGTCGACCAGCACGATGCGGATCATGCGCCCAGTCTCGCCGGGAGCTCGGCGACGACGGCGAACCCGCCGCCCGGTGCGTCGCCCGCGGTGAGCGTGCCGCCGAGCAGCGCCGCCCGCTCGCGCATGCCGGCGATCCCGGCACCAGCACCAGCACCAGCACCAGTACGGCCACCGGAGACGGTGCCGCCCGTGCCGCGCCCGTCGTCGGTGACCTCGAGGTGCAGCCGCCCACGGTCGACGGCGGCACGCACCCGGGCGTGGGCGGCGCCGGAGTGCCGCAGCACGTTGGTGAGCGACTCCTGCACGATGCGGAACGCGGCCGCGTCCACGGTGGCGTCGAGCGCGCCGGGCGGCACGTCGAGGTCGAGGCCGACGTCGAGGCCCGTGGCCCGCGCAGGGGCGACGAGCGCGTCGAGCCCCGCGAGCCCGGCCGGGGACGTCGCCGCCCCGTCGCCGTCCTCGTCCGCCGGGCGCCGCAGCACCCGCACGGTGGCCCGCAGCTCGTGCAGCGTGCCCGACGTCGCGGCCCGCACGTGCTCGAGCGCCGTGCGCGCGGCGGCGTCGTCCCGTCCCAGGGCCTCCGAGGCCACGCCCGCGTGCAGCGCGACGACCGACAGGTTGTGCCCGACGACGTCGTGCAGGTCGCGCGCGAGTCGCATGCGCTCGGCCTGGATCCGCTGCTCGGCCGTGCGCGCCTGCTCGGCCGCGACCAGGACCCGGACCCGCTCGGCGTGCGCCCGGGCCTCCCGCGTCAGCCGCACCGCGACCCCGAGGGCGATCGCGGCCGCGACGAGCGCGACGTTGGTCACGAGCTCGTACCCGTACAGGTACGCCGTCGGCTGGCCCTCGATGACGCGGAAGTAGGCGGACACGACCACCAGGACGGTGCCCGCGCCGACGGCCCACCAGGTGAACGCGAGCTCGGCCGCCGAGTACAGCGCGGCCACCGCGGGCAGGGCCGTGCCGATCACGGGGAAGCCGAGCGCGTAGTACACGAAGATCCCCAGCACCGTGAGCACGAGCATCGTGCGCGGTACGCGTCGTCGGAGCACGACCAGGGCGCCGAAGCCCGCCGCGAAGAGGTACGCGGCCGGGCCCGAGCTCCCGGCGCCCTCGAAGTCGGCGGCGATGACGACCGCGATCGCGAGGGTCATGGCGATGGCCAGCGTGAGGTCGACGACGCGCGGGTCGGCGCCGCCCGGGGCTCTCGTCGCTTCCGTGGCCACGCGGCCAGCGTAGACACCCTGGCGGCGGCCGGCGTAGACACCCTGACGCGACTCGGGGTCGACGTCGCCCCGGGGCGACACGACGGTCGCGCCACGACGCACGGCGGAGACGCCCCCGGGCCGATGTGGCGCCCGTGCCCGGGTCGGCATCGTCGAGGCATGACTTCGCACCCGTACTCGTCCCCGCCCGCGCGGCCCGCCGCCGCGGGCATCCAGTGGCCGCTCGTCCTCGGCCTCGGCTCCATGGCGCTGCTGTGGCCGCTCACGGCGCTCACCGGCATCGGCGGCACCGGCGCGCCGCGCGCGCTCGCGATCGTCGGGTTCACCGCCCTCGTGTGGATCGCCGTCGTCGGCTTCGGCCGCGTCGCCCGGCCCGTGCTGACCCTGACGCTCACGGGCGTCGTCTTCGGCCTCGTCGCGATGGCGGCCTCGATCGTGTTCGGCGGCGTCGGCCTGCCCGGCGAGGACGCCGCGGCCTGGACGGTCGTGCCCGCGCTCGCGATGGACGCGTTCTGGGGGTTCGTCGCGGGCGTGCTCGCCCTCGGCGTGCAGAAGCTCCGGGGGGAGGGACGATGAGGCGCACCACGGGCCTCCTCGCCGGGGCGCTCGCGGCCGCGCTCGCGCTCGTCGCGTCGGGCTGCGCGCTGGCCCCGGGCTCGGTCTCGTCCGTCGCCGAGCAGGAGTTCGTCAACGAGCTGGCGATCCCACCGCTCGCCGAGTCCCGCGTCGTCGACGGCGTGCGGACGTTCACGCTCACCGCGCAGGAGGGCACGACGTCGTTCGCCCCGGCCACGCCCGAGGGCGTCGAGACGCGCACGTGGGGCTTCGACGGCTCCTACCTGGGCCCGACGCTCCGCGCAGAGCGCGGCGAACGGGTCGCCGTCGAGGTCACCAACGCGCTCGACGAGCCCACGAGCGTGCACTGGCACGGGATGCACCTGCCCGCGGCGATGGACGGCGGGCCGCACCAGGAGGTGGCGCCCGGCGAGACGTGGCGGCCCACCTGGGAGATCGACCAGCCCGC
>JAPSLQ010000127.1 GCA_031180595.1 Isoptericola sp.
CCGCGAAGCACCTGCTCGCGGAGAAGGGCTACGACCCGGTCCTCGGCGCCCGTCCGCTCAAGCGCGCCATCCAGCGGGAGATCGAGGACGCCCTGTCCGAGAAGATCCTGTTCGGCGAGCTCAAGCCCGGCGAGATCGTGATCATCGACGGCGAGGGCGAGGGCATCCTCGGCGAGTTCTCGTTCCGCGGGGTGCCCAAGAAGGACCACGAGCGCGGACCGGTGCCCGTCGGTGCCTCCACCGCGCTCGACGCCCCGACGGGCGTGTCGGTGCACGACCTGCCGCCGACCGGCGAGATGCAGGCCGGCGCCGAGTGAGCCTGACGCGCTGACCGAGCCGTGAAGGCCCCGGACCCTCCTCACAGGGTCCGGGGCCTTCGTCGTGCTCGCCGGGCTCTCGCCCCCGGGCGGGTCAGGTGAGGCGCGCGAGCACCGCCTCCGCGAGCCGCGCGACGTCGTCGACCAGCGCCACGGCCCCGGCGCGCTCGAGCTCGCCCGGGGCCGCGTAGCCCCACGTGACGCCGAGGCAGCCGATGCCGTGCGCCGCGGCACCGTGCACGTCGTGCTCGCGGTCGCCGACCATCAGGACGGGCCCGTCGGCCGCGGCGTCGACGGGCGAGACCCGTCCGAGCGAGGCGAGGGCCTTGGCGATCACGTCGGCCTTCGTGGAGGTGGCCTCGTCGAGCGGGGCGCCGAAGACGCCGTCGACCAGCGGGGTCAGCCCGAAACGGTCGCAGATCGGGACCGCGTAGACCTCCGGCTTGGACGTCGCGACGGCGAGCGTGCAGCCCGCCTCGCGCAGCGTCCGCAGGGCGGCGGGCACGCCGTCGAACACCGCGTTGTCGTACATCCCGCCCGCGGTGAAGGCGGCGCGGTACTGGCGCACCGTCTCGGACAGCAGCTCCGGCGGGACGCCGTGGCGGGGGAAGGAGTCCGTGATCGGCGGACCGACGAACGAGCGGAGCGTGGCGGCGTCGGGCACGGGCAGGCCCATGGCCTCGTAGGCGGACCGGACCGACGCCACGATGCCGGGCGCGGAGTCCATGAGCGTGCCGTCGAGGTCCAGCAGGACGAGCGGTGCGGGCGTGGAAGTCACCCCAGCAGGCTACGTGTCCGGGAACGCCCGGGGACGCGCAGGTCCGCGCGCGACGCTGACCAGCCGCTTTGACAGAGGCAATGTGCATCTGGTTCCGTACGACAGAACCAAGTTCCGCTAGACGGACCGGGACCACGACATCGGTGTCCCGCTCGACGACGAGCACAAGGAGATGCAATGAGGCTGAAGAAGCTGGCCGCCGCGGGTTCCGCGGCGCTCGTCATGCTGGCCCTCACCGCCTGCGGCGGCTTCGAGGCCCCCGCGGACGCGGGGTCCGATCCCTCCGGCGGCGCCGGCGGCGCCGAGGCCGAGACGGTCCTCAAGGTCGCGTTCAACCAGAACGCCGACCACCCGCAGGCCGTCGCGCTGACGAACTTCGGGGAGCGCCTCGCCGAGCGTACCGAGGGCCGCTACTCGGTCGAGGTCTACCCGAACGAGACGCTCGGCACCCAGAAGGACACCATCGAGCTCGTGCAGGCCGGCTCGATCGACCTCGCGATGATCGCCGGGTCCCTCATGGAGAACTTCAACGAGGACTTCGTCGTCTTCAACCTGCCGTACACGTTCGACTCGCAGGAGCACCAGAAGGCGGTCATCAACGACCCCGAGATCACCGGCGACCTGTACTCCTCGGTCGAGGACCAGAACATCTCCGTCCTGGCCGGCTTCCACGGCGGCATCCGCAACGTCTACAACTCGGTCGGTCCGGTGGAGAAGCCCGAGGACCTCGCGGGCATGAAGATCCGCGTCATCGAGTCGGACACGAACCTCCGCATGATGGAGCTCATGGGCGGGACCGGCACGCCGATGGGCCAGGGCGACGTCTACACCGCGATCCAGTCCGGCGTCATCGACGGCGGCGAGAACAACGAGTCGATCTACGCGAACCTCAAGCACGACGAGATCGCGCCGTACTACTCGTACACGCAGCACCTGATGTTCCCCGACTACCTCATCGCGAACCCCGCGCTCCTCGAGGGCATGTCGGAGGAGGACCGCACGGCGTTCCAGGAGGAGCTCGCGGCCGCCATCGACGAGGAGGCCGAGCTCTGGAAGGCCGAGATCGAGGCCAGCCACGCCGCGGCCGAGGAGGCCGGCGCGCAGTTCAACGAGGTCGACATCGAGGCCTTCCGCACCGCGCTCCAGCCGCTGATCGAGGAGAAGCTGGCGTCCGACGTCGCGAAGGACCTGTACGACCAGGTCCGCGCCGCGGCCGAGTGACGACCCGGCCGACCCGGAGGGGAACTGACCGATGACGCGCGTCAAGAGAAGCCTCGACGTGGCCCTGCAGTGGGTGTGCATCGTCCTGCTCGCGCTGCTCGTGCTCACCGTCGCCTGGCAGGTCTTCACCCGGCAGGTGCTCTCCGCCCCCAGCGGGTGGTCCGAGGAGCTCGCCAAGTACGTCTTCATCTGGCTCGGCCTCTTCGGGTCGGCCCTCGTGTTCGGCGAGCGCGGCCACATCGCGATCGACGTCGCCGTGCGCAGGCTGCCCGAGCGGGCCCAGCGGTGGAACGCCGTCCTGGGCCAGCTCGTGATCATCGTGTTCGCCGCGCTCGTCCTGGTCTACGGCGGGTGGAAGGTCTCCGCCCTCGCCTGGGACCAGAACCTCACGGGCCTGCCCGTCAACGTCGGGTGGCTCTACACCGCGCTGCCCGCCTCAGGCGTGCTCGTCGTCTACTACGCCGTCTACCACCTGGTGGCCGTGGGCCGTCGCGCCGAGAGCGCGACCGCCGACGGCGAGCCGGAAGCTGTCTGAGGAGGTCGCTGTGGAGGTGGCTGCACTCGCCGGGCTCGTCCTGGTCGTCGGGATCGTCGTGCTGCTCGTGCTCGGCATCCCCGTCTCCGTCGCCGTCGGCACGTCCGCCGCGGCGGCGGCGATCACCGCGCTGGGCTTCGAGAACGGTCTGCTGACGTCCGCGCAGCAGATGTTCCGAGGGATCAACAACTTCTCGCTGCTGGCGATCCCGTTCTTCGTCCTCGCCGGCGTGATCATGAACAACGGCGGGATCGCGCTGCGGCTCGTCAACTTCGCCAAGGCGATGGTGGGCCGCGCACCCGGCTCCCTCGCGCAGACGAACGTCGCCGCCAACGCCCTGTTCGGCGCCGTGTCGGGGTCTGCCGTCGCGTCCGTCGCGGCGGTGGGCTCGACCATGGGGCCGCTGCAGGCTCGCGAGGGCTACCCCCGCGACTTCGCCGCAGCGACGAACATCGCCTCCGCGCCGTCGGGCATGATCATCCCGCCGAGCAACCTGATGATCGTGTACTCGCTCGTGTCGAGCACGTCGATCGCGGCGCTGTTCGTGGCGGGCTACGTGCCGGGCCTGCTGTGGGCCGCGGTGTGCATGGTCATCGTGCACCTGTACGCCAGGAAGCGGCCCGCGCTGCGGGTCTCCGAGCGGCTCTCGTTCGCCGGGCGCATGCGGGTCGCCGCCGAGGCGCTCCCTGCGCTGCTCCTCATCGTCATCGTCATCGGCGGCATCCTGGCGGGCTTCTTCACGCCGACCGAGGCGTCGTGCATCGCCGTGGTGTACGCGCTGGTGCTGTCGTTCGCGTACAAGGCGATCCGCGTCCGCGACCTGCCCGGCATCCTGCTCGAGTCGGCCCGCACGACGGCGATCGTGATGTTCCTCGTGGCGGTCTCGGCGGTCATGTCGTGGGTCATGTCGTTCGCCCGCATCCCGCAGCTCGTGACCGACGCGATGTTCACGCTCAGCACGAACCCGTACGTGCTCATCCTCCTCATCGTCGTCCTGCTGCTCGCGATCGGGTGCTTCATGGACCCGACGCCGGCGGTGCTGATCTTCGCCCCGATCTTCCTGCCCGTGGTCACGGCGTTCGGCATGGACCCGATCCACTTCGGCATCTTCATGGTGCTCGCCCTGTCGATCGGCACCATCACGCCGCCCGTGGGACCGGTGCTCTTCGTCGGCGCCCGCGTCGCCGACATCTCGATCGAGAGCGTGGTGCGGCGCATGCTGCCGTTCTTCGTCGCTCTCGTCGTCCTCCTGCTCGTCGTCGCGCTCACCCCGGCGCTGTCGATGTGGCTGCCCACCCTCGTCGGGCTGTCCTGACCGTCGCATCCGAAGGAGAAGCATGGAACAGCGTTACGCCACGGCACCGGAGCACGTCCGGGGCATGACGACCGCGGAGCTGCGCGACCGCTTCCTCGTCGACGACCTCTTCGTCGACGACGAGATCCGGACGGTGTACACCCACCACGACCGCGTGGTCCTGGGCGGCATCAGCCCCGTGTCCGCACCGCTGACCCTCCCCGGCTACGCCGAGATCCGCTCCGACCGGTTCTTCGAGCACCGGGAGGCCGGCATCGTCAACGTCGGCGGACCGGGCACGATCACCGTGGACGGGACCGAGCACCGGCTCGGCCACGGCGCGTGCCTGTACGTCGGGCGCGGCGCCGAGGACGTGGTGCTCGCGTCCGACGACGCCGCCGGCACGGAGGGCCCGGCGCGGTTCTACCTCTTCTCCGCCCCGGCACACACGTCGTACCCGACGACGCTGGTCCCGGCCGGGCAGGGCACGGTGCGCGAGCTGGGCGACCCCCTGACCTCGAACCGGCGGACGCTCAACCAGTACATCCACGAGGGTGGCGTGCAGTCGTGCCAGGTCGTCATGGGGGTGACCACGCTGCACCCCGGCAGCATGTGGAACACGATGCCCGCGCACACGCACGACCGGCGCACCGAGTGCTACCTCTACTTCGACCTCCCGGCCGAGGCGCGGGTCATCCACATCATGGGGGAGCCCACCGAGACCCGGCACCTGGTGATGGCGGACCGCGAGGCCGTGATCTCGCCCAGCTGGTCGGTGCACTCTGGCGTCGGCACCGCCGCATACTCCTTCGTGTGGGCGATGGCCGGCGAGAACAAGTCGTTCGACGACATGGACGGCTTCGCCGTCGCCACGATGCGCTGACGGCTGCGAGGAGGCAGGGATGAGCGAGGCGACGACGGCCAGCGAGAAGACGCTGATGGTGCTCGAGGCGGCGATGACCCACGACCGCTTCAGCGAGATCGTGGCCGCCGTCGACCTGCCCAAGGCCACGGTCCACCGCATCCTCGCCACCCTCGTCGAGCGGGACTTCGTCCGCGTCACGTCGGGCGGAGTGCACGTCCCGGGCCCCAGGATCCTCGCGCTGGCCGGCATCGCGTACGACCGCGTCGACGTCTCGTCCATCGTCCAGCCGTACGTGGACGACCTCGTGCGGCGCGTGCAGTGCACCGTCCACGTGGGCGTGCGGAGCGGGGACGAGGTCATCTACCTCGTCCGCACGGACTCCGACAAGCCGTACCGCATGCCGTCGAGGGTGGGCGCCGCGATCCCGCTGCACTCCTCGGCGATCGGCAAGACCATCCTGGCGCAGCTCGACGACGACGCCATCGTCCGGTTCGTGAACCGCGCGGGCCTCGAACGCCGCACGGCGCGCACGCTCACCACCCTGGAGGCGCTGCAGGCCGAGATCGCCGACATCCGGCGCGACGGCTACGCCTTCGACCGGGAGGAGAACGTGCCCGGGGTGGTCTGCATCGGCGCGGCGATCCGCGACCACACCGGGCACTGCAACTACGGGCTGTCCATCTCGACCCTCGCGCTCGAGCACACCGAGGACCAGCTCGTCGCCATGTCGGGCGACCTGCTCAAGACCGCCTCGGACATCACCCACGCCCTCGGGGGCGCCGCCCGCTGACGCGGCCGCACCCGCCCGCACGCCCGGCCCGCCGCGCGTGCCTCCCGCCCTGACGAAAAGAAAGCACCGTGAGCGACACCACGACGACAACCCACCCCTCGGTCACCCAGATGTTCGACCTGTCCGGACGTACCGCCGTCGTGACCGGCGCCAGCAAGGGCATCGGCCTCGCGACCGCCGCCGTGCTCGCCCGCGCCGGTGCGGACGTGGTCGGTGTCAGCACCACGATGCCGGACGGCGACTCCGAGGCCAGGCGCGTGGTCGAGGCGGCGGGTCGCGGGTTCACCCCGCTGGCGGTGGACCTCTCGGACCGCGACGCCGTGGCCGCGCTCGGCGCACGGCTCGCCGACCAGGGCGTCGACATCCTGGTCAACAACGGCGGCACCATCCGCCGCGCACCGGCCGCCGAGCACCCCGACGCGGACTTCGACCACGTCCTGGAGGTGAACCTCCGCTCGGCGTGGGTGCTCTCGCGCGAGGTCGGGCGCTCGATGCTCGCCCGCGGGCGGGGCAAGATCGTGAACACGGCCTCGATGCTCAGCTTCCAGGGCGGGATCAACGTCCCGGGCTACACCTCGTCCAAGTCGGCGCTCGCCGGTCTGACCAAGGCCCTCGCGAACGAGTGGGCCGGCCGCGGCGTCAACGTCAACGCCGTCGCGCCGGGCTACGTCGCCACGGCCAACACCGGCGCGCTGCGTGCCGACGACAAGCGGAACGCCGAGATCCTGTCCCGGATCCCCGCGGGCCGCTGGGCCACGCCGGAGGACATCGCGAGCGCGGTCCTCTACCTCGCGTCGCCGGCGTCGGACTACGTCCACGGCGCGATCATCCCGGTCGACGGCGGGTGGCTCGCGCGATGACGGCACCCAGCACGGTCGTCGTCACCGAGTGCGACCACGACGCGTTCCTCCAGGAGGAGGCGGTCACGCGCGACGCCGGCACGGCGTTCCGGGTCGAGCAGGCCCACGACCACGCCTCGCTCGTCGAGGCGTGCGCCGACGCCGACGGCGTCCTCGTGCAGTACGCCACGATCGACGGCCCGCTCATGGACGCCCTGCCGCGGCTCCAGGTGGTCGGGCGCTACGGCGTCGGCGTCGACTCGGTCGACGTGGCGGCGGCGACCGAGCGCGGGATCGTCGTGTGCAACGTCCCCGACTACGGCACGGAGGCCGTCTCCGACCACGCGATCGCCATGGCCCTGGCCGTGGCGCGCGGCATCCCGCTGCTCGACCGGGGCGTGCGCGCCGGCCGCGTCGACCTGCCGGCCGTGCGGCCGCTGCACCAGATCGCGGGCCGCACGTTCGGCGTCGTCGGTCTGGGCAGGATCGGCCAGGCCACCGCACGCAAGGCGGCGGGGCTGGGGTACGAGGTCATCGGGTACGACGTCCTCGCGACCCCGGGCCAGGACTACCGGGGCGTGCCGGCCGTGCCGCTCGACGAGCTGTGCGCCCGCGCCGACGTCGTGTCGATGCACGTGCCGCTGCACGAGGGGACGCGCGGCCTGGTGGGGGCCGAGCGGCTCGCCCTCATGAAGCCGACGACGGTCGTCGTCAACACCGCCCGCGGCGGCGTCGTGGACACGGCCGCGCTCGTGGACGCGCTCGAGCGCGGCGCCCTCGGCGGCGCGGCGATCGACACGCACGAGGTCGAGCCGCTGCCGACCGACCACCCGCTGACCCGCCTGGACAACGTCGTGCTCACGCCGCACCTCGCGTGGTACTCCGAGGAGTCGTACGGCGAGCTCAAGCGGCGCACGGCCCAGAACGTCGTCGACGTCCTCGCGGGCCGCGTCCCGCGCGACGTCGTCAACCCCGAGGCCGTGGGACACGGCCGCACCGCCCACCTGCACCACCTGCGCATCGGAGCCTGACGTTGCCTGACACCGACACCATGACCGCCGCCGTCTGGGAGGGGCCCGACGTCGTCGCGGTGCGCGACGTGCCGGTGCCCGACGTCCCGCCCGGCTGGGCCCTCGTCGAGGTCGCCTACGACGGCATCTGCGGGACCGACCTCGCGATCGTGCACGGCAAGCACCCCCGCG
>JAPSLQ010000128.1 GCA_031180595.1 Isoptericola sp.
AGCTAGTGCCGGCCACCTCGCGACCGGGGCGAGCGATGAGTCCCGGCGCGAGGAGCGGTCGTACCCCTCAGAGCCCTCGAGACTCGAGGGCGTCGAGGGAGGCAGTCATGGTGTCCGTGCGCACGCACCTGTGGTTCGGCAACAACCGGGCCCACGAGGCGGCCGAGTTCTACGCCAAGCACATCCCGGGCTCGTCGGTCGGGCGGGTCATCACCGCGCCCGACGGCATCCCGGACGTCGAGCCGGGTGCGACGTTCATCGTCGAGTTCACCGTCGCCGGCCTGCCCGTGATCGGGCTCAACGCCGGACCGAACTTCCGGCTCGACGAGGCGTTCTCGTTCTACCTCGACGTCGAGACCCAGGACGAGGTCGACCGCTACTGGGAGATCCTGACGTCCGACGGTGGGGAGCCCGGCCCGTGCGGCTGGTGCAAGGACAGGTTCGGCGTCTCGTGGCAGGTCATCCCGAAGCGGCTCGAGGAGCTGTGCGGCGACTACACCACGGACGCGAACAAGCGGGCCACGCAGGCGATGCTCCAGATGGGCAAGATCGACATCGCGGCGCTCGAGGCGGCGTACCGCGGCGAGTGACGCCACCCGCTCGCGCCGGGGGTGTGTCGTCGGCGACAGGCACGCCCCCGTCGGGCCCGGGCGTGGGTGGCGTGTGGTGGGATAGCGGGCGTGCTGACCGTCGCCACCGCCAACGTCAACGGGATCCGAGCCGCCTTCCGCCGCGGTATGGACGCCTGGATCGCCACCCGGACCCCGGACGTCCTGCTGCTCCAGGAGTGCCGCGCGCCCGCAGAGGTCGTGAACGAGCACCTCGAAGGCTGGCACGTGGTGCACCAGGCGTGCGAGCTCAAGGGGCGGGCCGGCGTCGCGGTCGCGTCGCGCCTCCCGGTGCGGGCGGTCCGGCTCGGACTCGGCGGGTACGGCCCGGCCGGGGTCGCCGAGCCGCCCGGGGACACGGGGCGCTGGGCGGAGGCCGACCTGGAGCTGCCCGGGGGCGGCGTCCTGACCGTCGTCTCGACGTACCTCCACTCGGGCACCGCCGGCACGCCGAGCATGGACGAGAAGTACGCCTACCTCGAGAAGGTCACGGCGCGCATGGCCGAGCTCGCGGCGGCCGAGCACCCGGCGCTCGTGGCGGGGGACGTCAACATCGCGCACCGCAACGTCGACATCGCGAACTGGAAGGGCAACCTCAAGAACGCCGGCTTCCTGCCCGAGGAGCGCGCCTACGTCGACCGCTGGCTCGACGAGCTGGGGTGGACGGACCTCGGCCGGGCGCACGGCGGGGAGGGTCCCGGACCGTACACGTGGTGGTCCTGGCGCGGCCAGTCGTACACGAACGACCGCGGGTGGCGCATCGACTACCAGCTCGCCAACGCGGCGCTCGCGCCACGCGCGGTCAAGGTCGAGGTCGACCGGGCGCCGACGTACGAGGCGCGCTGGAGCGACCACGCGCCGGTCGTCGCGACGTACGACCTGTGACCTACGACGTGTGACCTACGACGTATGACGTCCCGACGCCAAGGTGAACGTGTGATGCACGCAACCGGGGTCGTTCACCTTCTCGTAACCTTCGATCGGTCGCCGGTTCACCCCGCGCTGCTCTACTTCCTGTCGTAAGAGGAGCCGCTGGGCGCCGACCGGGTGCCCTCCTCACGACGGGAGCACCCGATGACCGACGTCATCACCCGGACGTCCGTTGCGTCGACCACCACCACCCTCGAGTCGACCACCACTCCCGAGTCGGCGACGGCGCCCGAGCAGGCGCCGAGCACCCCCCGGCTCGTCAGCCCCTTCGAACGGCTCGGCCTGCGCGGCCGTGCGCTGCAGACCGCCAACTGGCTCGGCGTCGTCGCGGGCGTGTACCTGCTCATCACGGCCGTGAACCTCATCGGCTCGGGCTTCAAGACGGCGACCGGCGGCTCGGCCGAGACGCTCTTCGCGTTCGCGTCGAACCCGTTCGTCGCGCTCATGGTCGGCATCCTCGTCACCGCCGCGACGCAGTCGTCCTCGACGACGACGTCGGTCACGGTCGGCCTGGTCGCCGGCGGCCTGCCGATCGAGATCGCGATCCCGATGCTCCTCGGCGCCAACATCGGCACCACGCTGACGAACACGCTCGTGAGCCTCGGCATGGTCCGCGACCGCGTGAGCTTCCGCCGCGCGTTCTCCGCCGCGACGGTGCACGACTTCTTCAACCTCATCGCGGTGGCGATCTTCCTCCCGCTCGAGCTGGCGTTCGGCGTGCTGCAGCGCACGTCGGCGTGGGTCGCCGACCGGACGTCCGGCTCCGACGGCGGGCTCTTCGCGACCGTGTTCGGCGGTCTGGGCGACGTCATCTCTGCCGGCACCAAGCCGCTGTCCGACGCCGTCAAGCACGGCACCGAGCTCATCCCCGGCGCCTGGCACGGCGTCGTGATGATCGCGATCGGCGTGGCGCTGATCCTCGCCGTCATCAACTTCCTCGGCAAGCTCCTCAAGGTGCTCATGGTCGGCAAGGCCGCGACGGTGCTGCACGCGGCGATCGGCCGCGGCCCGCTCTCGGGCGTGGCGAGCGGTGCCGCCATGACCGTGATGGTGCAGTCGTCGTCGACGACCACGAGCCTCATGATCCCGCTCGCCGGCTCCGGCGCGTTCTCGCTGCGCCAGATCTACCCGTTCACCGTGGGTGCCAACATCGGCACGACGGTCACGGCCCTCATCGCGGCCTTCGCGTTCGGCGGCCCGGAGGCCGAGGTCGCCCTGCAGGCCGCGTACGTGCACCTGCTGTTCAACGTGTACGCCGCGCTGGTGATCTTCGGTCTGCCGGTGATCCGTGAGCTGCCGCTGCGCGCGGCCACCTGGCTCGGCGACGTCGCGAGCGTCAACAAGCTCTGGGCCGCGGCGTGGGTGCTCGGCGTGTTCGTGCTGGTCCCCGCGCTGCTCATCGTCGCGACGGTGATCTGGTGACCGGCGCGGAGCAGGCGCCGGCCGTCGTCCCGCCCGTCGAGGAGCAGCTCGAGCAGATCCTGCGCGAGGCCGAGGCCCGCGTGGCCGAGCTCCGGCGCCAGCTCGAGCAGCACCGGCTCGAGGCCGCCCAGCACGCCGAGATCGAGCGGCTCGCCGAGCACCTCGCGCAGGCCACGGTCCGGTGGGGCGAGGTGCGCGGATTCTTCGACGAGGTCATCACGGAGCTCCGCGGCCCCGGCCACCCGCGGTAGCCCCTCGCCCGCTCTCCGCGGTCAGCGGGCGAGCGGCGTCAGGAGGCGGGGTCGGACGGCGGCGCGAGCAGGAACCCGGGCGCGCGCAGGCCGGCGTCGTCGAACGCCGCCTGGACGGCCGCCACCACGGCCTCGACGTCGCTCTCGCGGACGAGGGCGATCGCCGAGCCGCCGAACCCGCCACCCGTCATGCGGGCCCCGAGCGCACCCGCGCCGGTCGCCGCGTCGACGACGAGGTCCAGCTCGCGCGCCGACACCTCGTAGTCGACGCGTAGCGACGTGTGGGAGGCGAGCATGAGCGGGCCGACCTCGTCGACGCGCCCGTCGCGCACCAGGTCGACGACCTGGGCCGTGCGCTCGATCTCGGTGACGACGTGCTGGACGCGGCGGCGCAGCACACCGTCAGGGTCGTGGGGCGCGAGCGCGTCCAGGGCCTCGGGCAGGCCGTCGGCCGGGATCTCGCGCAGCGAGCCGAGCTCGAGGAGCTCCGCGGCCTGCTCGCACGCCGCGCGCCGCGCGGCGTACTGACCGTCGACGAGCTGGTGCTCCGCGCGCGTGTCGACCACGAGCAGCCTGAGGCCCGCGGCCTCGAGGTCGAACGGCACGCGCGTCGCCGACTCGAGCGCCGAGAGCCCGGGGCGGCAGTCGACCAGCAGAGCGTGCCCCGCGGAGCAGCGCAGCGAGGCGGCCTGGTCCATGCCACCCGTCGGCGCGCCCGCGATCTCGTTCTCCGCGCGCACGCAGGCGGCGGCCAGCTCGGCGCGGCCCGCGTCGTCGCCGGCGAGGCCCAGCCCCGCGACCTCGTCGAGCGCCACGGCGAACGCGCACTCGAGCGCCGCCGACGAGGAGAGGCCGGCGCCGAAGGGCACGCACGAGTCCACGACGGCGTCGAAGCCGGGGAGCTTGTGCCCGGCCTCGGCCAGGGCCCACGCGACGCCGGCCACGTAGGCGCCCCAGCCGCTCACCGCGCCGGGTGCGACGTCGCCCAGGCGGGTCGTCCACGTCTCGCCGGGGGCCTGCGCGGAGACGAGGCGCACGACGTCGTCGTCGCGGCGGCGCAGCGCCACGTACGTCCGGTGCGGGAGCGCGATCGGCAGCGCGAGGCCGGCGTTGTAGTCGGTGTGCTCACCGATGAGGTTGACGCGTCCCGGCGCCGACCACACGCCGTCGGGCGCGGCGCCGTCGAACGCCTCGGCGAAGAGCGCCCGCACGCGGCGGCCGCCCTCCTCGGTGGACCAGGACTCGAGCCAGTCGGGGGACGTCATGGCGGCAGTATCGCGCACGCGGGGCGGCGCCCGCCGACGCCGTCTCGTGCCGAGACCGGCGTCAGCGAGAGACCGGCGAGATCCCCAGCTGCATGCCCGCCAGACCTCGCGCACGGGACGCGAGCGACCGTGCGACGTCGCGCAGCACGCGGGCCCCGGGGGACTCCGGCGCCGACAGCACGACCGGCGTGCCGTCGTCGCCCGCCTCGCGGACCGCGACGTCGAGCGGCACCTGGCCGAGCAGCGGCACCTCGGTGCCGACGGCCGCCGACAGGCGGTCGGCGACGCGCCGCCCGCCGCCCGAGCCGAAGACCTCGAGCCGGGTGCCGTCGGGCTGCTCGAGCCACGACATGTTCTCCACGACGCCGACCACGCCCTGCGACGTCTGGGTCGCGACCGACCCGGCCCGCTCGGCGACCTCCGCGGCCGCCGCCTGCGGGGTGGTCACGACGACGATCTCGCTGCCCGGCAGCAGCTGCGCGACGGAGATCGCGATGTCGCCCGTGCCGGGCGGCAGGTCGAGGAGCAGGACGTCGAGGTCGCCCCAGAACACGTCGGCGAGGAACTGCTCGAGCGCGCGGTGCAGCATCGGCCCGCGCCAGACGACCGGCTGGCCCTCGGGCACGAACATGCCGATCGAGACCACCTTCACGCCGTGCGCGATCGGCGGCAGGAGCATCGAGTCGACGCGGGTGGGCTGCCGGTCGACGCCCAGCATGCGGGGGATCGAGAAGCCGTAGATGTCGGCGTCGACCACGCCCACGTTGAGCCCGTCGGCCGCCATCGCGGCCGCGAGGTTGGCCGTGACCGACGACTTGCCGACACCGCCCTTGCCGGAGGCGATCGCGAGCACCCTGGTCAGCGAGCCCGGCTGCGCGAACGGGATGACCGGGTCGCCGGCGCCGCCGCGGAGCTGCGAGCGCAGCGCCTGGCGCTGCTCGGGGGTCATGACGCCGAGCTCGACGTCGACCGCGGCGACCTCCTCGAGCCGCCCGACGGCGGCCGTGACGTCGCGCACCAGCGTGCCCTTCATGGGGCACCCCGCGACCGTGAGGTCGACGCCCACCGTGACCCGTCCGCCGTCGTGCAGGTCGACCGAACGCACCATGCCGAGGTCGGTGATGGGGCGGCGGATCTCGGGGTCGACGACGGTGGCGAGCGCCGCGCGGACGCGGTCCTCGAGGTCGGGGGAGCCGGTGGTCGTCATGCCCCGATCCTACGGACCGTGGCCGGTGGTCCGGGCAGGAGTCAGCGCGAGCGGTCGGCGGCGTCCGGGCGGTCCGGCGCGGCGTCGCGCTCGGCGATCTCCTCGAGCAGGTTGCGGATCTCCGAGCGCACGAAGTCGCGTGTGGCGACCTCGCCGAGCGCGATGCGCAGGGCCGCCATCTCCCGCGCGAGGTACTCGGTGTCGGCGAGGTTGCGCTCCGAGCGGTGCCGGTCGTGCTCCGCCATGACGCGGTCGCGGTCGTCCTGGCGGTTCTGGGCGAGCAGGATGAGCGGTGCGGCGTACGAGGCCTGGAGCGAGAGCATGAGCGTGAGCGCGGTGAACCCGTTGGCCGCGGAGTCGAACCGCAGCGCCTCGGGGCCGACGGTGTTCCACGCCAGCCACACGGCGCAGAACACCGTGAGGTAGACGAGGAACCGCGGGGTGCCCAGGAACCGGGCGATCCCCTCCGCCACCTTGCCCGCCGCGTCCTTCTCCATGCGCGGGCGGGGGATGAACGAGCGGCGGATCTCCTTCGGCTGGTCGAGCGGGTCAGCCACGCGGCACCTCCTCCAGCTCCTCGTCGTCGTGCTGCTCGCGCCAGTCGTCCGGGAGGATGTGGTCGAGCACGTCGTCGACGGAGACCGCGCCGAGCAGACGCTTCTGCGAGTCGAGCACCGGGAGCGCCAGCAGGTCGTAGGCGGCCAGGAGCCGCGTCACCCGGCCGATCGGCGCGTCGGGCGTGAGCCACTCGGCCGTGTCGTCGAGCACGGACCCGACGGCCGCGTGCGGGGGCTCGCGCAGCAGCCGCTGGAAGTGCGCGACGCCGAGGAACCGGCCGGTCGGCGTCTCGAGCGGCGGGCGGACGACGAACACCATCGACGCGAGCGCCGGGGGCAGGTCCTGGCGCCGGATCTGCGCGAGCGCCGTCGCGATCGTCGTCTCCGGGCCCAGGATCACGGGCTCGGTCGTCATGAGGCCGCCGGCGGTGTCCTCGGCGTAGGTCAGGAGGCGGCGCACGTCCTTGGCCTCCTCCGGCTCCATCAGCTCGAGCAGCCGGGCGGCCTGCTCGGCGGGCAGCTCGTGCAGCAGGTCGGCCGCGTCGTCGGGCTGCATGGCCTCGAGGACGTCGGCCGCGCGGCCGGAGTCGAGCGCCGACAGGATCGAGACCTGGTCGTCCTCGGGGAGCTCCTCCAGGACGTCGGCGAGGCGCTCGTCGTCGAGCGCGGACGCGACCTCGAGGCGCCGCGTGTCGCCGAGCTCGTGCAGGGCGTCGGCGAGGTCGGCGGGCCGCAGGTCCTCGTACGCCTCGAGCAGCCGGGCCGCACCCTGCTCCTCGGCGGACGCCGCCAGCCCGGTCACCGCGTCGACGGGCACGACGAGCGTGGCGCCCCGCCGCCGCAGCCCGATGCCGCGCTGCGGGTGCCCGCGCCGGACGAAGAGCTGGTCGACGATCCAGTCGCCGTTGCGCTGCCGCGCGATGGACAGGTCCTCGATCGTCGCCTCGCCCGAGCCGTCCTTGAACCGCACCGTGCGGTCGAGGAGCTCGCCCAGCACGAGCGACTCCATGGCACGCTGCTCGAACCGGCGGATGTTGACGAGGCCGGTCGAGATGACCTGCCCGCCGTCGATGGTCGTGACGCGAGTCAGCGGCAGGAAGATGCGGCGGCGGCCGGCGACCTCGACGACGAGGCCCACCGCGCGGGGGGCGCCCTTGGCCCGGACGAGGACCACGACGTCGCGCACGCGCCCGACCTGGTCGCCGATCGGGTCGAAGACCGGCGTCCCGGCGAGACGTGCGACGAAGACTCGGGTGCCTGCGCTCACGCTGGTCAGCCTACGCGGCAG
Organism: Isoptericola sp.; assembly: GCA_031180595.1. Classification (GTDB taxonomy): domain Bacteria; phylum Actinomycetota; class Actinomycetes; order Actinomycetales; family Cellulomonadaceae; genus Isoptericola. The sequence goes on from JAPSLQ010000128.1 coordinate 7,529, forward strand.
GTGTCGTCAGGGTGTGGTGGCGCGGCGCGCGGTAGGGGAGACTGGGGCAATGACGTTCAACCGGGCCAACGCCACCCCGCGCGTCCCCACGCCGCCGCGCGGCGACGAGGTCGCCGCCTACGACACCTACCTCGAGGCCCAGCAGGCCGTGGACTACCTGTCCGACGAGAAGTTCCCGGTGCAGAACGTGACCATCGTGGGCACCGACCTGCGGATGGTCGAGCGCGTCACGGGGCGCCTCACGTACGGGCGCGTGGCGCTCGCGGG
>JAPSLQ010000129.1 GCA_031180595.1 Isoptericola sp.
CCCGCCGTCAAGCGCCGGGTCGACCTGATGCTCGCGCGGGGCGAGATCCTCGGGTTCACGGTCCGGGTCGCACCCGAGGAGCTCGGCTGGGACATCGAGGCGTACGTCGAGATCTTCTGTCGCGGCAACATCTCGCCCGCCACCCTGCAGCGGGACCTCGCGCCGCTGCCCGAGGTCGTCCGTGTCGACACCGTCACGGGAGAGGCCGACGCGGTCGTCCACGTCATGGCGGGCAGCATGAGCGACATCGAGCGCACCGTCGAGGCCATCCGCACGCACGCGAAGGTCGACAAGACGCGCACGTCGATCGTCATGTCGCGGGTCATCGACCGGCCGCCGCGGCCGGGATCGGTGGGCGGGGACGCGCCGTGAGCGTGCGCACGACGACGCCGGGTGCAGCCTGCCTCGTCGTCCTCCTGCTCGCCGCCTGCACGGGCGGGGACCCGAGCGTCTCCCCCGTGCGCGCGTCGCCGGTGCCCGACGACGTCGGGGCGGCGCTGCGGGTCGAGGTGCGCCAGGACCGCAGCCAGTACGCCGACCGGCGCGCCGTGCTGCACGTGACCAACGACTCGGCGCAGACCCTGACGCTGCTCGGCGGGCACCTCGCGGCCGACGGGTTCGGCCCGAGCCGGCCGGACGGCGACCCCCGCCCCCGCACCCTGCGGCCGGGCGGTGGCGCGCGGGACGTCCGCATCGCGCTCGGCGAGGTCGACTGCGCGACGGCTCCGGCCGCCGTCGGGCGTCCCCGGCCGGCGGGCACGGCCGAGGTGCGCGTCGCCCTGGGAGAGGCCGGCGCGCACGGGCCGGAGACCGCCGTCGTGCTGGACGTGACGGACCCGCACGGACGCCTCGCCGTCGTCCACGCCGAGGAGTGCGCGCTGGCGCGCATCGCCGCCGGCGCGACGCTCACGGTCGAGGGGTTCGACCGGCCGGGCGACCCGGCCGGCACCGCGCGGCTCGAGATCGCCGTCACGCCCGTGCCCGGCGGCCCGGAGGTCCTGGTGACGCGCGTCGGGGCGACGACCCTCATGGCGCCCGCGGACGGGGGCGAGAGCTGGGCCGGCGCGTCGCTCGCCGGCCGGGACTCCCGGAGGCTCCGGCTCGACGTCGTGCCCGCCCGGTGCGACCCGCACGCTGTCGCCGAGGACAAGCGCGGCACGTTCGTACCGGTGTACGCGACGGTGGACGGCCAGGAGCAGCCGGTCGTCTACCTGCCCATGCCGGACGAGGCCGAGGTCGAGCTGTTCGCGTTCCTCCACGACGCCTGCGGCTGGGAGTGAGCAGAACGACGCCGTGGGCGTGGTCCCGGTCGGGGACCGCGCCCACGGCGTCGGGTCAGGCGGTCAGACGGTGGCGGCGAGCGCCGGGCCGCGCACCTTGTGGTGGCCCTTCGCCTTGCCCTGGGCCTTGCCCTTGTCGTGACCCTTGGCCTTGCCGTTGCTCGACGGGTGCTCCGCGTCGACCACGACCTCGACCGGGACGACGACCTGTGTCCCGGTCTCGACGCCGGTGAGCGTGAGGGTCGCGGTGCCGGCCTCGACACCGGCGGGCAGCGTGACGCTGACCGCGGCGCTGCCGTACTCGTCGAACGGGTCCTTGCCGACGGTGCTGTCGACAGGGAACGACCCGAGCACCGCACCGTCGAGGGAGACGGTGAGCTCGGTGTCCTTCACGTCGGCGGCCGTCGACATCGACCACGACGACACGTCGAACGCGACCGTGTCGCCCGGCGCGTACGTCTCGGGGGCGCCGGCCGGGAACGAGACGCCGACCGCGCGCTGGGAGTAGTCGGCGGCCAGCGGCTCGTCGGCCGCGAACGTCGCCATGTAGTCGACCATCGCCGTGAGGTCGATCTTGCCTGTGTCCCGCGCGCCGGCGCCCTCGGCGAAGACGCCGAAGTTGTCCCCGCCCGTGGCGAGGAACGAGTTCACCGTGACCGAGTACGAGGCGGCCGGGTCGATCGGCTCGCCGTTCAGGTACATGGCCGTGATGCGGTCGCCCGCCGCGCCGGCCGGGTCGTAGGTGTAGGTGAAGCCCTCGGAGACGCCGAGGCGCAGGAAGGGCCGCGACGCGCCCGCGGGCTGCCACTGCTGCTCGAGGGCCGTCCTGATCTGCTCTCCCGTGAGCTGCATGTTGACCAGCGTGTTGGCGAACGGCTGCACGACGGCCGCCTGCTTGTAGGTCAGCGTGCGGGGGAAGTCGCCGGTGCCCGTGCCGGCCATGTTCGCCCGTAGGCCGCCCGGGTTCATGAACGCGATCTGCGCACCGCCCGCCTCCGGGGTCTCGGTGGCCCACCGCTGGACCTCCGCGACGAGGTTGCCGAGCGTCGACTCGCCGCCCCGGTTCTCCACCAGGACGTCGGCACCCGTGTCCTGGTCGACGCCCCAGCGCTGGGCGCGGTTGAAGGGCGCCGCGATCTCACCGAGCGGCTGGGCGCCGAGAACGTCGGCCTCGGCGACCGCCGCCCGGACCGTCGCCGCGACCTCCGGGTCCGCCGGGTAGCCCTGGCCGTGCAGCGGCAGGATCTCGGTCGTCAGGCCGACGACCTCTCCCGTGGCGGCGTCGACCGAGTACACGAGCTGGTTGAGGTTGGTGCCGTACTGGCCGCCGGAGACGACGGGCCGCTCGGTCACCGGGCGGTCCTCCCACCCGGCGACCGGGAAGGCGCAGTCGTAGGCGAGGTGCGTGTGCCCCGACAGGATCGCGTCGACGTCGGCGCTCGCCTGGTCGATGATCGCCGCGAAGGCGTTGCCCGCGGTCGCCATGGCGGCGCAGTCGGCGGTCGCCGCCCCGTCGTGGACCAGCAGCACCACGAGGTCCGCCCCGTCGGCCTTGAGGGCGGCGGCCGCGGCGTTCGTCGTCTCGACGATGCTCTCGATCCGCAGGCCGGCGATGCCGGACGGGCTGACGAGGGAGTCGAGCTCCTCGGTGACGGCGCCGACGAACCCGACCTGCACGTCGCCGAAGTCCTTGACCCAGGTGGCCGGCACGGCGTCCTCGCCGGTGGCCTCGACCTTGAGGTTGGCGGCGAGGTACTGCCACTGGGCGCCGCCGTAGGGGTTGGTCTCGGCGTCGTAGGGCGCCATGACTCGGTCGACCAGGTCGTCGTAGCCCCGGTCGAGCTCGTGGTTGCCGACCGCCGCGACCTCGAGGCCCGCGGCGTTGAGGGCGTCGATCGTCGGCTTGTCGTGCTGGATGAACGACTCGAACGTCGAGGCGCCGATGAGGTCGCCCGCCGAGGCGAAGACCGTGTTCGGGTTCTCGGCGCGCAGCTGGCCGACCGCGCCCGCGAGGACGGCGGCGCCGGCCTGGGCGTTGAACGCGTCCTCCTGGATGCGGCCGTGGAAGTCGTTGGTGGCGAGGATCTGGACGTCGACGACGGGGTCGGCGTGCGCGGGTGCGGCGCCGACCGTCGTGACGCCCGCGAGGGCGAGGCCGAGGGTGAGGACCCCGGCGGTCCGCTGGCGGGCAGAAGACATGGAGTGTGCTCCCGGGAGATGAGGAGGCTGTGGCCGGTGCCACAGTAGCCGGGGCCCACGACACGGAGGTGGACGGACGGGTAACGAGCGTCGAACTCCGGGCGGTCGCCGGCAGGTCACAGGTCGAAGAGCGTCGGCTGCTCCAGATGCACGCCCTCGGCCGCCAGCATGCGCAGCTTCGTCCGCGGGCCGCCTCGCGCGGAGAAGCCGCCGACCTTCCGCCCTGCGGCGAGGACCCGGTGGCAGGGCACGATCGGCGGGAACGGGTTGCGGCCGAGCGCCTGGCCCACGGCCTGCGCCGCCCCCGGTGCGCCGAGCCGCGCCGCGACCTCCCCGTAGGTGAGCGTCTGCCCGGGCGGGATGCCGCGCACCACCTCGTAGACGCGGCGGTCGAACTCCGGGACCGCGCCCATCTCCAGCGGCACGTCCGCGAGGTCACCGGTCCCGCCGTCGAGCAGTGCCCTGACCGCGGCCACGACGCGCGCGACCGGTGCGGGCGGCTCGGCCGCCGCCGCTCCGGGGTACCACCGCGAGACCGCTCGCCGTACCTGCTCGGCCCCGCCCTGCGGGAGCGTCGAGCCGACGACGGTCCCTCGCTCGTCCCAGACCAGCGCGCAGTGCCCGATGCTGGTCGGGAACACCACCCAGGCGAGGCCGCCGTCGCGCGTGTCCATGGCACCACCGTAGAGAGGGCGTCCGACACGCCGGCCGACCCGTCCTCGCGCGCGCCGGCTGCTCGCGCGCCGGCTTCTAGCGGACGTCGACGAGCTCGTCCGACCCTCGTCCGGGGCCTGCGTCGCGCGCGGCCGGGTCCGCGAGGTGGCCGGTGCGGCGCAGCCACCGCTCGACCAGGAGCGTCGTCAGGGGCGGCACCCCTGCCGCGAGCGTCACGAGCGTCCGGAACGCGCCCCACCGCAGCCGGACGGCCGCGACCAGCGCGACCACGACGTACGCGAGGAACGCCGCCCCGTGCAGGCGTCCGAACAGCCAGACGCCCGCGTCCGTCGTCTCGGTGACGTGCTTGAGGAACATCCCGGCCAGCAGGCCGGCCCACGTGCACGCCTCGATCACGGCGACGACGGCGAACAGGCGGCCCGTGCGGGACATCGGGGGCATGGCAGAACCTTCCGGAAGGGGGTGAGGACACCAGTCAGACGAACCGGACGAGCCGGTGGTTCCTGCCCGGTCAGGACGCGAGCGCGCGCTCGAGCTCGTCGACGCCGGTCACGGGACGGTCGCACACGAACCCGCGGCACACGTACGCGGCGGCCTGCTCACCGACGAGCGGGCGGTCGGCGAGCAGCGGGACACCCGGCGCGTCCGGCTCGCCGACGGTGACCACCAGCCCGGGCGACGTCGCGGCACGCGCGGCGCGCTCGAGCGCGAGCCGCGCGCCGTCGTCGTGCCCGACGACGGCGACCTGGAGCGGTCCGGCGGCCAGCGCCTCGGCGACGGCGAGCGTCCAGCCGGCGAACCGCGGGACCTGCCGCGCGAGCGTGCCGGCGGCGGCGACCGCCGCCTCGGCCGCGTCGCGGTGACGCGCCGAGCCGGTCAGCGCGGCGTACGTGCACAGCGCCCCGGCGAGCGACGACTGCCCGGACGGCTCCGGCCCGTCGGTGGGATCCTTGGGCCGGCTGACGAGCCGTTCGCCGTCGTCGGCGACGTCGAAGAACCCGCCGGCCCCGTCGCCGAACCGCGCGAGCGCGACGTCGAGCAGCTCGCCCGCCGCCTCCAGCCAGCGGGGCTGGCCGGTCGCCTGGTGGAGCGCGAGGAGGCCTTCCGCGAGGTCACCGTGGTCGGCCGCCACACCGGGGGCGGCACCGACGACGCCGCCGCGCGACGCGCGCCGCAGCCGGCCGTCGACCATGTGGAGCCTCAGCACGAGGTCGGCGCACTCGCGCGCGGCGTCCAGGTACGCCGGGACGCCCAGGAGGACGCCCGCCTCGGCGAGCGCGGCGATCGCCAGGCCGTTCCAGGCGGTCACGACCTTGTCGTCCCGGGCGGGCTGGGGCCGCGCGGCCCGGGCCTCGGCGAGCCGCGCCCGCACCCCGGTCCACCAGTCGGGGTCCGGGTCCTCGCGCAGCTGGAGCGTCGAGCTGCCCTGCTCGAACGTGCCCTCGAGCGTGACGGACAGGACGTCCGCCGCACGGGCGCCGTCCGCGGGTCCGAGGACGTCCGCGAGCTGCTCGGGCGTCCAGACGTAGGTGAGCCCCTCGACGCCGCCGGTGTCCGCGTCCAGCGCCGACGCGAACCCACCCTCGGGCGTGCGCAGGTCCGCGCAGAGGAAGTCGGCGGTCTCGCGCGCGACCCGCTCGGCCAGCGGCGACCCGGTGGCCCGGTGCAGGTGGAGGTACACGCGCAGAAGCTGCGCGTTGTCGTAGAGCATCTTCTCGAAGTGCGGCACGACCCACGCCTCGTCGACCGAGTACCGCGCGAAGCCCCCGGCGAGCTGGTCGTAGATCCCGCCGCGCGCCATGGCCTCGCAGGTGCGCTCCACGAGGTCGAGCGCCGTGGCGTCGCCCGTGCGCGCGTGGTGGCGCAGCAGGTGCTCGAGCGTCATCGACGGCGGGAACTTGGGCGCACCGCCGAAGCCACCGTCGACCGGGTCGGCGTCGCGCGCGACGAGCCGCGCGGAGCGCTCCAGCGCGGCGTCGTCGAGCACGTCGGGCGTCAGGCGCGCGGACGTGCGTGCGATCGCCTCCGTGAGCGCCGCGCCCTGCTTCGCGACGGCGTCGCGCCGCTCGGTCCAGGCGTCCCACACGGCGTCGAGCAGCTTGAGGAAGTGCTCGCGCGGGTAGTACGTGCCGCAGAAGAACGGCTCGCCGTCCGGGGTGAGGAAGCAGGTCATCGGCCAGCCGCCCTGCCCCGTCAACGCCGTCGTGGCCGTCATGTACACCGAGTCGACGTCGGGACGCTCCTCGCGGTCGACCTTGACCGGCACGAAGCGCGGGTTGAGGGCGGCCGCGACGCCGTCGTCCTCGAACGACTCGTGCGCCATGACGTGGCACCAGTGGCACGCGGCGTACCCGACGGACAGCAGGACGGGGACGTCGCGGCGCCGCGCCTCGGCGAACGCGTCGTCGCCCCACTCCCACCAGTCGACGGGATTCTCCGCGTGCTGGAGCAGGTACGGGCTGGTCGCGCTCCTCAGCCGGTTCGCCATCCCCCCAGACTGTCACGCATCGGGCAGTCCCGGGCGCGCGCGGACGATCGCACGGCACCGGCCGTCGGCGCTTTCCATGCAAAGGCCCCGGATGATTGATTTGCGCATCATGGATCGATATGCCGTCACGATCTTCGAGAATGACACCGGGGGAATTCTTGGATATCGACGCGACAATTCACCCGGTCAAATACTCGAGGGGCGACTTACGATAGAAGTGCGCGGGGGCGGCTGGGTCGTGCCTGTGCAGCACTCGCCTGGGACCGCCGCTCCTGACGTTCCCTCAAGGCGTGCCGCTCGGCCGACGAAAGGCAGCACCATGGGGGCTTACTCGACAACGCACGCATCGGGGCGAGGACGCCCTGATGTTCGTCAGAACGCCGCCGCCGGAACTCTCGGGGCGATCGCGCTGGTGGTGACGTTCGCACTGGTACTGGCAGGCATGATCCTGGCGCCGCCCGGGGCGTCCGCCGCCCCGGCGACGGTCGACCTCGGCACCGCGGAGAGCTATTCGGTGCTCGGCGGGGAGACGGTGACCAACACCGGTCCGACCGTCCTGGCAGGCGATGTGGGGGTAAGTCCGGGCACCGCCATCACCGGGTTCACCGGTCCCCCTCAGGGCACGACGCTCGGGACGGTGCATGCCGGTGACGCCCACGCCGCCGAGGCGCAGGCCGACCTGCGGATCGCCTACAACGACGCAGCGGGCCGCGAGCCGACGGAGTCAATCGGCGGAGTCCTGGAAGGGGAGAACACGTTGTTCGCCGGCGTGTACAACTCCACCAGTACGCTCAATCTGGACGGGACCTTGATCCTGGACGGTCAGGGTGACCCGAACTCTGTCTTCATCTTCCAGATCGGCTCCGCCCTCATCACCGGCTCGGGGAGCACCATCGTCCTGATCAACGAAGCCCAGGCGTGCAACGTGTTCTGGCAGGTCGGCAGCTCGGCGACGCTCGGCACGGGGTCCACGTTCGTCGGGACGATCATGGCCTTGGCCTCGGTCACCGTGAACACCGGCGCCGTGGTGGAAGGACGAGCCCTGGCTCGCACAGGCGAGGTGACCCTGGATTCCAACGTATTCACCATGCCGGGCTGCGAGACCGGCGGCACGGAGATCGAGGGCACCGAGGTCGACGG
>JAPSLQ010000130.1 GCA_031180595.1 Isoptericola sp.
CGTCGAGCATGCCGGACGTGCTCCAGCGCTCCTCGCCGGTCTCCAGGTCGAGCGCGACCATCCCGTCGAACCCACCGACCACCACGACTCCCCCCGCCCGCGTGATGACCTGGGTGTACGGGACCTCGGACCGCCACAGCTCCGTCCCGTCCGGCTCGAAGGCGCCGACGGTGCCGAACAGGTCCACGAGGATCACGTCCGCCGCCGTGCCGTCGGTCGACAGGGGCGCGAGGATCGCGCCGCGGAGCGAGGCCGTCGTCTCCCCCTGGGCGTCGACGAGGCGACTGCCCTCGGACCCGACGCCGGCGACGAACCCGCCGTCCGGGTAGGGCGTGCGCCCGGGGATCCCGAACCAGCCGACGCCGGACCACCCCGCGCTCTCGTCCGCCAGCTCGACGCCCGCGGGCGTGAGCGCGACGTCCACCCCGCAGTGGCTGTGCTCGACGAGCACCGGCGACGCCACGAGCGCACCGAGGGGGAACTCCGCGACCACCCGGTCGCCGTCCTCGGTCACCGCGCCGCACTCCCAGAGGGTGACCGGCTCGAACGGTGCGTCGACCTCCGTCACGACGTCCCCCGAGGCCGCGTCCTCGAGCCGGAGCACGGCGTCCTCGCCCTCGATCCATCCCTGGTCGAGCCGCTCCCACACCTCGGCGCTGCGCTCGGCGGACATCTCGAGGCGCTCCGGGAGCGGGCCCGGACGCTCCAGGACGGCGAGCAGCCCACCCGCGGCCGGCTCGACCCGCACGTGGTCACCGGCGTACGCCGCGTCGAGCGTCCGCTCGCCGAGGACCGTGCCGTCGGCGTCGAGAACGGTGACCTGCCGGGCGTCCGACGGGCCCGCGAGGCAGACCACGACCTCGCTGGGCACGGCCCACTCCACGGCCAGGTGGGGGCGGGGCTGCGGACCGCAGTCGACGTCGGGGCCGAGCGGGACGCGCCACCGCTGCGACCCGTCGGCGACGTCGACCGCCACCGCGGCGTCCTCGACCGCCGTGAGGATGCCGCCGTCGGGCAGGACGGCGAGGATCCCGCCGTCGAGCTCGAGCGACCAGGTCGCCGCGAGCGGTCGGTCGATCCCGACGGCGCCACCCGCCGCCGCGCGCAGACGCTCGGCGGCCTGGTAGCCCTGGACCGCCGTGGCGATCGCCACCCCGCCACCGACCGCGAGCACCGTGCTCAGCGCGGCACCGGCCGCGACGGCGCGCTGCCGGCGGGTCGTGGCCCGGAGCCGCGCTGCGGCTCGCTCGCGCAGCGACGGACCCCGGGACGGGTCCCCGCCGTCCGCGTCGACGAGGCCCGGCTCGGACCCGGCCTCGTCGTCGGGGACGAGGTCGAAGGTGTAGGCGCCGGAGGTGCCGCGTCGTCGAGCCACACGGGCAAACTATCGCTTCGGACGCGACCTCACCGCGCCCGACGACGAAGCCCCGGTCAGCGCTCGCGCGTCGCCCGGGTGACGACCAGCTCGAGCAGCGCGGCGTTGGCGCGCTTGCGCCGGTCGGCCGGGTCGGTGGTCAGGCGGTCGCCGTGGTTCACGGGTGCGGGTTCCGCGGCACGGTTGTGCCTCGCGGCGGCCGTCCGGGCCGCGGTCGCGGGGGTCGGCTCCATGGTGGCTCCTTCCGTCGGCCCCTCGTGCGTACCTGGGCCATGGTGCGCCGCCGACGTTTCGCGGGCGTTGCACCGCGGGAACCGCCCCGTGACACCGACGGTCCTCAGGCCTCCGCGCGCAGCGCCTGCCGCCACGACAGCCGACCGCCGGTCTGCATGAGCGCCCCGCGGTAGGCCCGCTCGCACACGAGCAGCGCCACCCACGTGAACGCTGCGAGCACCAGCAGCGACACGAGGGGCTCCCACCACACGGCCTCCCCGGAGAGGACGCGTACCGGCATCGAGACGACGTTGGTGATGGGCACGTACGACAGCACCGTCTCGAACGTGCCGCTCGCGGAGAAGGTGAGGAAGTAGGTGCCCATCACGGCCATCATCATGGGCGTCGTCGTGTGCTGGAGGTCCTCGGTGCGCGACGCGAGGGCGCCCGAGACCGCGAACAGGGCTGCCAGCCCCAGGAACCCGACCGCGAAGAACAGCACGAACCACACGAGCGAGGTCGACAGGGCCGGCAGCATCCCGGCCATCGGCGTGAACGACAGCGCGACCAGGCCCACCCCGGCGAAGATCACGTTCTGGCCGAGCGCGATGACCGAGCTGCCGAGGATCTTGCCCACGAGCAGGTGCCGCAGCGGCACCGCCGTCGCCATGATCTCGACCAGCCGCGACTGCTTCTCCTCCACGACGCTGCCCGCGATCATCTGCCCCGAGCCGATCGCCCCGAGGAAGAACAGCAGCGCGAGCGCGAACGAGGCGAAGAACAGCGTGCCCGAGTCGATGGCGCTGCCGTCGAGCCGCTCGGTCGTCAGCCCGCTCCCGGCGGACAGCTCGGTGACCGAGGTTCCGGCCGCCGCGGCGTTCCGTTCCAGGACCTCCTTCTCGACGCCGGCGGCGAGCAGCTGCGTGAGCGCGCCGTCGGGCTCGCCGCGGGCGGCGAGGACCCAGCCGTCGTCGCCCTCGTGGAGCCAGGCGTCGGCATCGCCGTCGGCCAGCGCGGCGCGGGCCGCGTCGTCGTCGGCGACCTCGACCGTGCCGATCCGGACGCCGGCGTCCTGCTCCTCGGCCACGGCGACCGCCGACCCGACGGCGGCCGCCGCCGTGGTGTCACCGGCCGGGACGGCGACGTCGAACGACTCCGTGCGGCTGTCCTGCCACGCGAAGAAGCCCGCGAGCGCGGCGATGAGGACGATCGAGACGAGGAGCCCGACCAGGAACGTCTTGTTGAGCGCGCGCACCACGATCTCGCGGTTCATCACGATCAGCCACGCGTTGCGCGTGGCGTTCTCCCGGGACGGGCCGGCGTCCGGCGTCGGTGCGGTCGACCCGGTGGTCGACGTGGTCAGGGTGCTCATGCGGTCACCTCGCGGTAGATCTCGGCCAGCGTCGGGCGCAGGGGGGTGAACTCGTGGACGACGTCGCGCTCGACCGCCGCGGCCAGCAGCCGCTGGCCGCTCGCGGCGTCGGCCAGCTCGACGAGCGCGACGGGTCCGTCGACGTCGACCGCGTGCACGCCGGGCACCCCGCGCACCCAGCCGGCGTCGCGGGAGACCACGAGGCGGTGCCGCACGCGGCCGGTCTCCTGGAGGCGGGCGGGCTCCCCGGCGGCGACGACCCGCCCCGCCTTGAGGATGACCAGGCGTTCGCACAACCGCTCGACGAGGTCGAGCTGGTGCGAGCTGAAGAGCACGGGCACGCCCCGCGCGGTGTGCTCGCGCAGCAGGTCGACCATGCCGTCGACGGCTGCGGGGTCCAGGCCGCTGAACGGCTCGTCGAGGATCAGCGCGCGCGGCGAGCCCATGAGCGCCGCGATGATCTGGACGCGCTGCTGGTTGCCGAGCGAGAGCTTCTCGACGTGGTCCTTGCTGCGGTCCGCGAGCCCGAGGCGCTCGAGGTGGCCGAGCACCTCCGTTCGCGCCGCGCGCTGCGGGATGCCGCGGAGCCGGGCGAGGTAGACGAGCTGGTCGAGCACCGGCTGCTTGGGGTACAGGCCGCGCTCCTCGGGCATGTAGCCGAAGGACCGCCGGTCGAGCGCGGTCACCGGGTCCCCGCCGAAGCGGACCTCGCCGCCCGTGATGGCGAGGACGCCCATGATCATGCGCATGGTGGTCGTCTTGCCCGCGCCGTTGCCGCCGACGAAGCCCGTGAGGAGGCCGGACGGCGCGGTGAACGTGACGCCGTCGACGGCCCGGTGGTCGCCGAAGACCCTGGTCAGGTCGCGGACGTCGAGGTCCGCCCCGTGCGTGCTGGTGGTCATGCCTCCACGCTAGGGACCGCCGCCGCCGGGCGGATCAGCCGCCCGACGGAGATCGCGGCTCCGCCGTCCGGCGTAGCGCCTGTGTAGCCAAGTGCGGCCGGATGCTCCACAAGCGCTACGTCGGTCCTGGCGGGTGCCTGTGGACGACGGCCGTGGCGCCCGACCGGGGTCTGGTGTCCTGGACCGCGTGCCGCGACGACGTCCCGAACCGTCCGCGTCGCTCCTGCGGCTCGCCGCCCGGCAGGAGGGACTCGTCTCGACGCGTCAGTGCGCCGAGCACGGCATGACCGCCCACCAGGCCGGCGCGCTCGTCCGCGACGGGACGTGGGGCCGCCCCGCCCGAGGCGTCTACGACACGCACCACGTCGGCCCGTCACCGTTCGACGCGCTGGACCGTCGACGCCGACGGGCGGCGATCGTCGGCGTCCTCGCGCACCCGGGCTCCGTGGCCACCGGTGTCTGCGCCCTCGTCCTGCACGGGGTCAAGGGGGCGCCCCTGGCGATCACGCCGGAGGTCACGTTCCCGGACGGCTCGCCGCGCGCCCGTGCGGGCGCCGTGCGTGTGCGGCGGATCCCGCTGCAGCGGTGGTTCGTGCTCGACGGCGTCCCGTGCGTCTCCGTCGCCGACGCCCTCGCCCAGGCGGTGCCGACCGTCGACCGCCGGACCGCCGTCGCGCTCATGGACAGCGCACGGCACGAACGGTTCCTCCTCGAGGCGGACTTCCGGCGTGCCCGCGAGGCGGACCGCCGTCGTCCCGGCGGCCTGGCGCGCGCGGCGTGGTGGGCCGAGTCCGACCCGCGGGCCGAGTCCCCCGCCGAGACGTGGGCCCGGCTGTCGTGCGTCGACGCCGGCTGCCCTCCGGACGGGCTGCAGCTCCGGGTCGACGACGAGACAGGGCGGTTCCTCGCCCGGGTCGACCTCGCCTGGGTGCTACCCGACGGCGGAGCGCTCCTCGTGGAGGTCGACGGCCAGGACGTGCACGGTCGACTCGAGGCGCTCTATGCGGACCGGAAGCGGCAGAACCGGCTCACGGGACGCAGCGCGATCATGCTGCGGTTCACCGGGACGGACGCCCGCAGGGGACTCGTCGGGCGGACCGTCCGCGAGACCCTCCGGCGGGTCGGTTGGCGTCCCGCACCCGTCCCGGACGACGCCCGGATCCGGCTGCCGATGTAGCGCCCGTGTAGCCAAGAGCCCCCGGAAGCCACACGAGCGCTACGTCGGTGGGGTGTCGACCGGGTGTCGGTCAGGTCAGACGAGCCCGCACCGGTGCGCGAGCACCACGGCCTGGACGCGGTCACGCAGCTGGAGCTTCGCGAGCAGGTTCGACACGTGCGTCTTGACGGTCGCCTCGCCGAGGTAGAGCCGCCCGGCGATCTCCGCGTTCGACAGGCCCTCCCCCACGAGGACGAGCACCTCCCGCTCGCGCGGCGTCAGCTCGGCGAGCCGGGGCTCCGTCGCTGGCGCCGACCCGTGTGCTGCCCCGGGTCCACCGGCGCCACCGTTTCCCGCCCCGTCCGAGGACACGATCTGCTCGATGACGCGCCGCGTCACCTGCGGGGCGAGGAGCGCGTGGCCCGCGGCGACCGTACGGACGGCGTCGACGAGGTGCTCGGCGTCGGAGTTCTTCAGCAGGAAGCCGGACGCGCCCGCCGCGAGCCCGTCGAACACGTACTCGTCGTGGTCGAACGTGGTCAGCACCAGCACCTTGGCCAGGTCCTCGGCCACGACCCGGCGCGTGGCCTCGATGCCGTCCATGACGGGCATCTGCACGTCCATGAGCACGACGTCGGGCCGCAGCTGGCGGGCCAGGGTCACGGCGGCCGCGCCGTCGGCCGCCTCCCCGACCACCTCGATGTCGTCCTCCACCGAGAGGATGAGCCGGAAGCCGGACCGCACGAGCTGCTGGTCGTCGGCCAGCAGCACGCGGACGGGACCGCCGCTCACGAGCGCTCCTCGGGCAGGGGCAGGCGCACGCGCACACGGTAGCCGCCGGTCGCGCGCGGCCCGATCTCGGCCGTGCCGCCGTGCGTCGCCACGCGCTCGCGCACCCCGAGCAGGCCCAGGCCCGAGCCGGACGTGCCGGCCCGCGAGCGTCCGTCGTCGAGCACCTCGACCTCAGCGAAGCCGTGGGGGAACCGGTCCGCGCCGGGTGTCCCTGGAGCGGCCCGCCGCCGTTCCACGCGCACGACGACGCTCGCGCGGCGCGCGGTCGAGTGCTTGCGCACGTTCGCGAGCGCCTCCTGGGCGGTGCGGAACAGGCTCAGCCCCATGGGTGCCGGGACGTCCTTGCTCGCGCCGTGCGGCTCCTCGACGAGCGCGTACTCGACGGTGAGCCCGCCGTCGACCGCACCGTCCGCGTCCGCGAGGCGGGCGAGGTCCTCGAGGCCCGGTTCCGGTCCCCGGCCGCCCGACGACGGCCCACCGGACCCGCGGTCGTCGCCCGGCCGCCCGGCCCCGCCGTCGGACCCGCGCGGCTCACCGTCGGACCCGCGCAGCGAGCCGTCCGAACCGCGCAGCGTGCCGAGCAGGCCGCGCATCTGCGTCACGGCGTCGCGCGAGGCGCCCTCGATCGTGGCCAGCGGCGCGGCGGCGGCGTCGGGGTCCTTGGCGAGCAGGCGCCGGGCGGCCGACGCCTGGATGCCGATGACCGAGACGTGGTGCGCGACGACGTCGTGCAGCTCGCGCGCGATGCGCAGCCGCTCCTCGATGAGGGCCCGCTCCTGGAGCGCCGCGGCCTGCCGCTCGATGGTCGCGGCCTGCTCGGCGAGCTGCTCGCGCCGTCGTGCGGCGTGCCACATGAGCTGGCCCGCGGCGACCGCGCCGAAGAAGTAGGCCTCGTTGACGAGCCAGGTGTGCGCCACCATGGCCACGGCGGGGCTGAGCGCGCCGGGCTGCTCGTCGGCCAGGCCCATCTGCTCGATGATCCCGTCGACGCCCGCGCCGACCGCGAACTGCCACACGATCCAGCCGAACATGGCGAGCACCGCGGCCCCGACCACGAGCAGCATGGCGCGCCGGTCGCGCGACCACGCCACCGCGGTGAACAGCGCGACGAAGTACACCACCTGCAGCGCCGCCGTCGCCGTGACCATCGGCTCGAGGCTGCCCACCACGAGGAAGTGCGTGTAGACGACCGCGAGCACCGCGAGCGGGTACCGCCGTCGCCACACGAGCGGCAGGGCGCCCGCCGCGGCGAGCAGGTAGAGCAGCCACGCCGGCGAGCCGGAGCCCTCGAAGTACCCGATGCTGCGCGCGAGCTCGGTGCTCACCAGCGCGGTGAGGGTCAGGAGCAGCCCGACGGCGACGTCGTGGCGCGCCGCCGCGCGCGGGTCGGCCGGGACCCGCTCCCAGTCGGCGTCGACGCCGAACCAGTCGAGCAGGGTCGCGCGGGCCTCCTTCCAGCGGTGCATCGCCCCAGCCTAGGGAGCCGACGGCGGCCCGCGCCTCCGTCTGGAGGCGGAGCCGCCGTCGGCGGATGACGGGTCAGTGGGCGTGGGCGGCCTCCGGCTCACCCTCGACGCCGGTGATCTCGTTCGGCTCGACGCCGATCTCGACCGTGTTCCAGACCTCCTGGTCGACGAGGTCGACGGCGTGGATCGCCTGCGCCGCCGGGTCGGTCACGTACACCGAGCCGTCGAGCGTGAGCACCGCGGGTCGCGGCTCCTGCCACTCCATGGGCTCCTCCCACGGGTCCACGACGGGGATCGACGCGGTGAGCTCGCCGGACTCGGGGTCGATGACGTGGAGGCTGCCGTCGGTCCCGAGCACGAGCGCCTCGCCCTCGGGCCCGCGGGCCAGCGAGCGGAAGGTGTACGACGACGGCAGGTCGACGAGCCGCAGGCTCGCGTCGCGCGTGTCGATGAGGGAGACGCGCGTCGGCCGCTCGAGCTCGGCGTCCGGGTCGACCTTGTAGT
>JAPSLQ010000131.1 GCA_031180595.1 Isoptericola sp.
CTGCGCGTCGAGCGCGTGCTCGAGGTCGGGTACGACCACATGGAGGGCACCCGGTTCCGGCACACCGCGCAGTTCAAGCGCTGGCGCCCCGACCGCGACCCGACGTCGTGCACCTACGCCCAGCTCGAGGAACCGGTGCGCTACGACCTCGCCTCGCTGCTCCCGGGGGCTCCGGGGACCGCCTGAGGCGATGAGTTCCGCCGCGCCGGGCGGTCGCAGCAAGCATGGGAACACTCCGGTACGCGATGAGCTGCTCCGTCGACGGGTACGTCGCCGACGCGGACGGCAGCTTCGACTGGGCAGAGCCGACGGACGAGCTCCACGCGTTCGTCAACGGGCTGGTGCGCGAGGTGCGCACGTTCGTCATGGGCCGGCGCATGTTCGAGACCATGCGCGTCTGGGACGCCTGGCCGGCAGGCGAGCGGGCGGTCGAGGACGAGTTCGCCGACATCTGGCGGGAGCGGGACAAGGTCGTCTGCTCGGACTCGCTGACGGGTGTGGACGCGCCGCGCACCTCGC
This sequence comes from Isoptericola sp., assembly GCA_031180595.1. Taxonomy (GTDB): domain Bacteria; phylum Actinomycetota; class Actinomycetes; order Actinomycetales; family Cellulomonadaceae; genus Isoptericola. The sequence goes on from JAPSLQ010000131.1 coordinate 520, forward strand.
TCGAGCCCCGCCTCACGAACGCCCGGCTCGCCGAGATCGTCGCGTCGACCGACGGCGTCGTCGAGGTCTCCGGCCCGACGACTGCGGCCGACCCGCTGCGGGCAGGCATGGTGGACGAGGTCTGCCTGTTCGTCGAGCCGGTCCTCGTCGGCGACGGCCTGCGGGCGCTGCCCGACGGGGCCCGGATCGATCTGGCGCTCGTCGGCGAGCGGCGCTTCGAGGGCGGCACGGTCTTCCTGCGCTACGCGCGTCGCTGAGCGGCGCCGCGGCGACTACGTCTTGGCGCGGTCGCGGTCGCGGCTCGGCTGGACCCGCTTGGGCTCCCCGGGCATCTTCGGGTACTCGGGCGGGTACGGCAGGTCGCCCAGCCCGTGCTCCTCCTCGTCGCGGCGCGCGAGCTCGAGCGCCGGCTCGAGCGAGCAGTCGAGCGCGGGGTCGCGGTCGGCGCGCAGCGCGGCGAACAGGTCGCCGCGCTCGGCGAAGCGGGCGGGCACGGTCGTCACGTCGAAGTCGTCGGGGTGCACCTGGTCCACCTCGTCCCAGTCGATCGGCGTGGAGACGGTGGCCCGTTGGTTGGGACGGATGGAGTACGCCGACGCGATCGTGCGGTCGCGGGCCATCTGGTTGTAGTCGACGAAGATCTTCTGGCCGCGCTCCTCCTTCCACCACCGCGTCGTGACCTTCTCGGGCAGCCGGCGCTCCAGCTCACGGCCGATCGCGATCGTCGCCCGACGTGCCTGGGTGAAGGACCAGCGGGGCGCGAGCGGGACGAACACGTGGATGCCCCGGCCCCCGGACGTCTTCGGGTAGCCCGTGAGCCCCAGCTCGGCGAGCAGCTCGCGCAGGTGCGGTGCGACCGCGGCCGCGTCGTCGAAGTCCGTCCCGGGCTGCGGGTCGAGGTCGATGCGCAGCTGGTCGACCGCCTCGACGTCGTCCCGCCGCACGGGCCACGGGTGGAACGTGATCGTCCCGAGGTTCGCCGCCCACGCGACGACGGCGAGCTCGGTGGGCGCCACCTCGTCGGCCGTGCGGCCGGACGGGAACGCGATCGTCGCGGTCTCGACGTAGTCCGGGGCGCCCTTGGGGACCCGCTTCTGGTAGAACGCGTCGCCGCGGTTGTCGGCGCGGGTCGCCATGACGGCTCCCTCGAACACGCCCTTGGGCCAGCGCTCGAGCGTCGTGGGCCGGTGCAGGAGGGCGCCGAGGATCCCGTCGCCCACCGCCAGGAAGTACTCGACGACCTGGAGCTTCGTGATGCCGCGCGCCGGGAAGACGACCCGGTCGGGGCTCGAGACACGCACGGGGCGGCCGTCGGCCTCGAGCTCGACGGCGTTCGCGGAGGCCATGGGCCCAAACTAGGGCACGGAGGCGCTCGCCGCACCGGCCAGCACCCGGCGTGCCCGGGGCCTGCCCACGACGCGAGCCCGCAGCTCGAGAGCGCGGCCGGCCGCGTCCAGGTCGACGCCGCACACGTCGACGAGGGTCCGGACCGTCGCGACGGCGCGGTCGGCCTCCTCCCGCAGGGCCAGGTCGACCACCGTGCGCAGCGGCGTCGTCACGCGTACGCCCGCGAGCTCTACGACGTCGGACGTCAGGAGCGGCGCCTGCCAGACCCGGGCGCCCGCCCAGACCTCGGGGCGGTGCCGGCCGGACGCGTAGGCCAGGTCCAGCGTCCCGCCGTCGGGCACGCCCGCGTAGACCCACGCGGCCGTGCGCCCGGCGACCACAGCACCACGGGGGACGGGTCCCAGGACCCGCGCCCGCAGCGACGCCCCGACCGCGACGTCCGGCCGGACGGCCGCGCGCCCGCGCACCACGCGCAGTGCACCCTCGCGCACGAGGGCGTCCCAGGCGACCTCGCCGCCCACGTGCTCGGGCCGCACCACCGTCGGCCGAGGGGCCGGGCGGGCGTCGAGGATCTCGGTGAGCCGTACCACGCAGGGGACGGTACGCGGGCTGTGGCCCGGCCGGGCAGAGCGACGGCCCGGGCTGTGGACCATCGGGCGATCCACAGGCCGGGCCGTGCATCCTCGGCGGCGTGGCGTCAGCCGCGCGACTCCTCCGCGGCCTTGACGACCTGCTCGAGCCAGGCCCGGCGCGCCGCGACGGCGCCCTCGAGCTCCTCGATCTTGCGACGGTCGCCCGCGGACCGGGCCTGCGCCAGGTCCGCCTCGAGCGCCTCGATGGCGGCCTCGAGCTGAGCCGCGGCTCCCTCGGCGCGGGCGCGCGTCTCCGGGTTCGAGCGGGTCCACTGCGCCTGGTCGGCGTCGCGCACCGCGTTCTCCACCGCGCGGAGGCGACCCTCGACGCGCTGGACGTCGCCACGCGGGACCTTGCCGGCCTCCTCCCAGCGCTCCTGGATGCCCCGGAGCGCCGCCTTGGCGGCGTTGAGGTCCGTGACCGGGAGCAGCGCCTCCGCCTCCTCGAGCAGCGCCTCCTTGACCTTGAGGTTCTCCGCATACTCGGCGTCGACGGCGGCGTTGGCTGCGTCCCGGGCGGCGAAGAAGTGGTCCTGGGCCGCGCGGAACCGGGCCCACAGCGCGTCGTCGTCCTTGCGGCTGGCCCGGCCTGCCGCCTTCCAGGCCGCCATGAGGTCGCGGTACGCGGCCGCGGTGGCGCCCCAGTCGGTGCTGTCCTGCAGCGCCTCGGCCTCCGCGACGAGCTTCTCCTTGGCGGCCTTCGCCGCCGTGTTGCGCTGCTCGAGGTCCGCGAAGAAGTGGCGGCGCTCGCGGTCGAAGGCGGTCCGCGCGTGGCTGAACCGCTTCCAGAGCGCCTCCTCGGTCGGTCGGTCGATGCGCGGCCCCGAGCGCTGCGCCTCCTTCCACCGGTCGAGCAGGCTGCGCAGCTCCTCGCCCGCGGGCCGCCACTGCATCTTGGCGGGGTCGGTGGCGGCGATCCGCTCGGCGGCCTCCACGATCTCCGTGCGAGCCTCGATCGCGCGGGCCTTCGCGGCCGCGCGCTCCTGCTCCAGCGCCGCCCGGCGCTCGGCCGCGCGGGTCCGCAGCGTCTCCACACGACCGCGCAGTGCGTCCAGGTCCCCGACGGCGGCAGGCTCGGCCGTCTCCTCGCCGAGCTTGGTCAGGGTCTGGTCGATCTCGCGCACGGACAGGTCGGCGCTCTCGAGACGGGTCTCGAAGAGTGCGACCTTCGCGACCAGGTCGAGGTACCGGCGCACGTAGAGGCTCAGCGCCTCCGCCTCGGGCACCCCGGGGAACTGGCCGACGACGCGCTCGCCGGCCGCCTCGCGGACGTAGACGTTGCCCTCGTCGTCGACGCGGCCGAACTTCTCGGCGGCGGCCGTGTCGACGGCGTCGTGCACGGGCGGGACGACCGGCGTCGGCGCCGTCTCGGGCGCCTTCGACGCCGGCTTGACCGCAGCGGGCGTCGGGCGGCGGAGAGCCGAGGGCTTCGGGGCCGAGGCGAGCGCCGACGGCTTGGGCACGCCCGGGGCGGAAGCGGCCTCGCCCGGCGCCTCGTCGGCGGCGGGTGCCTCGTCGGCGGCGGGTGCCTCGTCGGCGGCGGGTGCCTCGTCGGCGGGTGCCTCGTCGGCGGCGGGCTCGTCCGCGGCGGGTGCCTCGTCAGCGGGTGCCTCGTCGGGCTCCGGGGCCTCGTCAGCCGTCTCGGCACCAGGCGCCTCGGCCGTCGGGGACGGCTCGTCCGCGGCGGGCGCGTCGTCTGCGGGTGCGGCGTCGTCGGCCTCGGTCGTCGCGTCGTCTCCGGGTGCGGCGTCGTCGGCCTCGGTCGTCGCGTCGTCTCCGGGTGCGGCGTCGTCGGCCTCGGTCGTCGCGTCGTCTCCGGGTGCGGCGTCGTCGGTCGTCGCGTCGCCCGCGGGCGCCGTACCGGGTTCGGTAGGAGTCTCGGCCTGCTCCTGCTCGACGTCGGCCTCGGTCTGCTCCGGGCCGGTCGAGCCGGGGGTGCTCTCGCTCACTGGGTCTCAACTCCTTCGATGATGACGGGGCTCGCGGGGGAGCCGTCACCGGCTCCGTCCGCGGTGCCCGCGTCAGCGACTGCCTGGACGACGTCCAGGCCGGACGTGACGGTGCCGAACACCGTGTACCCACCCGCGGCGTCGGACGGGATGGTGGAATCCTGGTACACGAGGAAGAACTGCGAACCCATCGACGCACCGTCGCCGCCGCGCCGCGCCATGGCGAGCGTGCCGGCCGGGTAGACGTCGTCCTCGGGCGCGTTCTCGACCGGGCCGAACTGGTAGCCGGGGCCGCCCGTCCCCGTCGCCGTCGGGTCGCCGCACTGCAGGACGTAGATGCCCGACGTCGTGAGGCGGTGGCAGCGCGTCTCGTCGAAGTACCCCTGCTCGGCGAGGGAGACGAAGCTCGCCACCGCCTGCGGGGCGTTCGCACCGTCCAGCTCGACCTGCACCGTGGACTGCACGCCGTCGACGCAGAGCTCGATCGACGCCGTCCAGGTCCGGCCCTCGGCGGCCGACGGGTCCGGCAGCTCGCCGCCGGTGCGCGCGGACGTCGAGCCCGCCGGGCAGGCGTCGGCGGAGGCGGACGGCGACTCGGCCGGCTCGGCCGACCCCCCGCCCGCGATGCCGGCGACGAGCGCGCCGCCGCCCACGAGCGCGAGCGCGGCGACGAGCGCCACGATCATGGACGCACGACGTCGACGCTCGCGCGCCTTGGCCTGCCGCTCCTGCCACTTCGCCTGCCGCTTGCGCGCGTTCTCGCGCTCGCGCTTGCTGGCCGCCACCGCCGAGGTACCTCCCTGGTCGTCCGGTCACCGGTCGGGCCGGTGACACGTGTGCGGGGGACAGTCTATGGGCCGCGACGCACGTCACATCGCGCCGTCCGGCGGCCCTGCGGGCGGCACCGCCCGGGCCGGGCGATAGCGTGACCGTCATGGAGGTCCACCTGGTCGTCGCGCCCGTGTTCGGCACCAACTGCTGCGTCGTCGTGGCCGGCTCCGAGCACGACGACGGCACGCGCGACTGCGTGGTCGTCGACGCGGGCGCCGGCGTGGCGGACGGCGTCGCCCGCGTCGTCGAGGACGAGCGCCTGCGGGTGCGCGCCGTGCTCGCGACGCACGGGCACGTGGACCACACCTGGGACGCCGCCACCCTGTGCGACCGCTACGGGGTGCCCCTGCGCCTGCACCGGGACGACGCCTACCGGCTCGCCGACCCGTTCGGCACCCTCGGTCTCGCGCCCGGCGGCCCGGGGGTCAGCGGCGCGCTGCGCCAGGCGCTCGCCGGGCTCGGCCTGCGGGCCGAGGACTACCGCTCGCCGGCCGTCGTGGAGCCGTTCGGCGCCGGTCCGGACTCCGACGGTGACGGCGAGGGCGCGGACCTGACCGCCGGCGACGTCGTCGTGCGCGCCGTGCACGCGCCCGGGCACACGGAGGGCTCGACCCTCTACGTGCTCGACGGGGCCGACCAGCCCGGCGTGGTCCTGTCCGGCGACGTGCTGTTCGCCGGGTCGGTCGGCCGCACCGACCTCCCCGGCGGCGACCCCGCCACCATGCGGGCCACGCTGCGCGACGTCGTGGCGCGTCTCGACCCGGCGCTCGCGGTGGTGCCCGGGCACGGCCCCGCGACCACGGTCGGCCAGGAGCTCGCGTCCAACCCGTTCCTGGCCTGAGAGGCGCGCCCCCTGCCGGCGGGGCCGTGCCGCGGCGGACCGTCGTCGTCGGCCCGCCGGATCTGGGAAGATCGTGCCCATGGCACGCCCCACCCCGCTCTCCGGCTTCCCCGAATGGCTCCCCGACGGTCGCGTCGTCGAGCAGCACGTCCTGGAGGCGCTGCGGCGCACCTTCGAGCTGCACGGGTTCGCGGGGATCGAGACGCGGGCCGTCGAGCCGCTCGACCAGCTGCTGCGCAAGGGCGAGACCTCCAAGGAGGTCTACGTGCTGCGCCGGCTCCAAGCCGAGGAGGGCGAGGACGCGAGCGAGAAGCAGCTCGGCCTGCACTTCGACCTGACCGTGCCGTTCGCGCGCTACGTGCTCGAGAACGCGGGCCGTCTCGCCTTCCCGTTCAAGCGCTACCAGATCCAGAAGGTCTGGCGTGGGGAGCGCCCCCAGGAGGGACGCTTCCGCGAGTTCGTCCAAGCGGACATCGACGTCGTCGGCGCCGGCGAGCTGCCGTACCACTACGAGGTCGAGCTCCCGCTCGTCATGGCCGAGGCGCTCGGCTCCCTGCGCGCGATCGGCGTGCCCGAGGTGCGCATCCTGGTCAACAACCGCAAGGTCGCCGAGGGCTTCTACCGTGGCCTCGGTCTGGACGACGTCGAGGGCGTGCTGCGCCAGGTGGACAAGCTCGACAAGATCGGCCCCGACGCCGTCGCCGAGCTCCTCGTCGCCGAGCAGGGCGCGACGCCCGAGCAGGCGAAGGCGTGCCTCGAGCTCGCCGCGATCTCCGGGACGGACGCGTCCGTCGTCGAGCAGGTGCGGGCGCTCGCGGCGTCCTACGACGCCGTCACCGACCTGCTCGAGACGGGGCTCGGCGAGCTGCGGGCGCTGGTCGAGGCCGCCGCCCGGCGTGCGCCGGGCGTCGTCGTCGCCGACCTCAAGATCGCGCGCGGCCTCGACTACTACACGGGCTCGGTCTACGAGACCGTGCTCGTGGGCCACGAGCAGCTCGGCTCCATCTGCTCGGGCGGCCGGTACGACACTCTCGCGTCGGACGGCAAGAACACCTACCCGGGCGTCGGGCTGTCGATCGGCGTGTCCCGGCTCGTGTCCCGTCTGCTGTCGGCGGGGCTCGTGACGGCGACGCGAGGCGTCCCGACGGCGGTCCTCGTCGCCGTGACCGACGAGGAGACCCGCGAGGCCTCCGACGCGGTCGCCGCCGCGCTGCGGGCGCGCGGCGTCCCGGCCGACGTCGCCCCGACCGCCGCCAAGTTCGGCAAGCAGATCAAGTACGCCGACCGCCGCGGCATCCCGTTCGTCTGGTTCCCCGGCGAGCAGGACCAGGTCAAGGACATCCGCTCCGGCGACCAGGTCGACGCCGACGCCACCACGTGGGAGCCGCCGGCCGCGGACCTGTGGCCGCGCGTCGTGCCGGCCGGGGAGTGACCGTCAGCCCTCGATGAGCGCCAGCACGTTGCGGGCCGGGTCCCGGAACCAGGCGATCGTGGGGCCGTGCGACGGGTCGGAGCTGCGCACGATCCCGTCCGCGTCGTGCGGGAAGCCCTCGTAGCGCTCGAGCGTCACGCCGTGGCCCGCGAGGTCCGACGCGGCCGCGGCCACGTCGGGCACCACGAGGTTGAG
>JAPSLQ010000132.1 GCA_031180595.1 Isoptericola sp.
TGGAGCTCGTGCGGCTCGGCCGTCTCACCGGCGAGGGAGTGGACGATGGCGTGCTCGCGGGCACCGGACCCGACGACGAGGATCTTCACGGGCGCCCACTCTAGCTTTCGCCGCCGAGCGTCCCGGTTCTGCGCGGAATCTGGACGGGTTTCCCCCAGGACCGGGACGCCGACGGCCGGCCCTGTGGACGACGGCGTCCGCGCCACGCGCTCCGGTGGTGGGCTGTCGTCGTGCCCCGCCCGCCCGCCCCGCTGCCACCGGCGCTCCGGCACCTGGCGCTCCGCCAGGCCGGCCTGGTGTCGCTGCGGCAGTGCGTGGACCACGGCGTACCCGCCGACCGCGTCACGCGGGCCGCGCGCTCAGGCCGGTGGCGTCGCGTCGCGCGTGGCGTCTACGACGTCGGCCCGGAAGGCATCGCCGACCTCGACCGGTACGACCTTCGGCGTCGTCGGGCCGCGGTGCTCGGGGTGCTCGCCCATCCCGGGGCGGTGGCGACGGGGCTGTGCGCGCTGGTGCTCCAGGACGTCAGCGGCGCACCCCTCGAGATCCGGCCGGAGGTCGCGTTCCCCGACGGGTCGGCTCGTGAGGCTGACACCCCGGTCCGCGTCCGGCGCCTTCCCCTGCGCCGGTGGACCCTCGTCGACGGGCTGCCGTGCTGCGTCGTGGAGGATGCGCTGGCCCAGGCGGTCCCGGGCGTCGACCGGCGCCACGCGATCGCGCTCATGGACTCGGCGCTGCACCGGCGCGCGATGTCGCCCGAGGGCCTGGCGCGGGCCCACGACGCCGCCCGCGGCCGTCCCGGCGTGGAGCGGACGCACCGGTGGTGGTCCGAGGCGGACGGGCGGTCGGAGTCGCCCGCCGAGACGTGGGCGCGCCTCGCCTGCGCGGACGCCGGCGTCCCGCCGGACACGCTGCAGCTGGTCGTCGTCGACCGTCGGGGCGGGTTCCTGGCCAGGGTCGACCTGGCGTGGTTCCTGCCCGACGGCCGCGCGCTCCTTGTGGAGATCGACGGGCAGGACGTGCACTCCCGGCCCGATGCGCTGTTCGCCGACCGCGCCCGGCAGAACCGCATCGTCACCGGTCGCACCGTCGTCCGTCGCTACACGGGTCGGGACGCCTGGCGGGGGACCGTCGCCGCCGACGTCACCCGGCTGCTCCGCGCGGCCGGCTGGCGGCCGGGGCGGCCCGTCCCGGAGGTGTTCGCCGTCTGACGTCCCGGTCCTGGGGGCAACCGGGCGCGGTTACCCGCAGGACCGGGACGGTCGGCGACGACGGGTCAGCGCGGGTGGACGAGGTCGTGGATCGGGATGATCTCGTCGCGGCGCGGGCCGACACCCACGGCCGAGATGCGGCAGCCCGACATGTCCTCGAGCGCCCGCAGGTACGCCTGCGCGTTGGCGGGCAGGTCCTCGATCGTGCGCGCCTTCGAGATGTCCTCCCACCACCCGGGGAACTCCTCGTAGATCGGCTTCGCGTGGTGGAACGCCGTCTGGTCGTCGGGCATCTCGTCGTAGCGGGTGCCGTCGACGTCGTAGGCCACGCAGACCGGGACCTTGTCGAGTCCGGTCAGCACGTCGAGCTTGGTCACCACGAGGTCGGTGAGGCCGTTGACGCGCGCGGCGTACCGCGCGATCACGGCGTCGTACCACCCCGTGCGGCGCGGGCGGCCGGTGGTCACGCCGTACTCGCCGCCCGTCTTGCGGAGGTACTCCCCCGAGTCGTCGAACAGCTCCGTCGGGAACGGCCCCTCGCCCACGCGCGTCGTGTAGGCCTTGATGACGCCGATGATCGAGTCGATGCGCGTCGGCCCCACGCCGGAGCCCGTCACGGCGCCGCCCGCGGTCGCGTTCGACGACGTCACGAACGGGTAGGTGCCGTGGTCGACGTCGAGCATCGTCGCCTGGCCGCCCTCGAACAGGACGGTCTTGCCGGCGTCGAGGGCCTGGTTCAGGACGAGGCCGGTGTCGGCGACCATCGGCCGCAGCCGCTCGGCCTGCGAGAGGAGCTCGTCGACCGTCTCGTCGACGTCGACCGCGCGACGGTTGTAGACCTTGACCAGCAGGTGGTTCTTCTGGTCGAGCGAGCCCTCGACCTTCTCGCGCAGGATCTTCGGGTCGAACAGGTCGGCGACGCGGATGCCGACGCGGTTGATCTTGTCCGCGTACGCGGGCCCGATGCCGCGGCCCGTCGTGCCGATCCGGCGCTTGCCGAGGAAGCGCTCCGTGACCTTGTCGATCGTGCGGTGGTAGCTCGCGATGACGTGCGCGCTGGAGGACACGAGCAGCCGCGAGGTGTCGACGCCGCGCGCGATCAGCGCGTCGAGCTCCTCGAACAGCACGTCGATGTCGACCACGACGCCGTTCGCGATCACGGGGACGACGCCGGGCGAGAGGATGCCGGACGGCAGCAGGTGGAGCGCGTACTTCTCGTCGCCGATGACGACGGTGTGGCCGGCGTTGTTGCCGCCGTTGAACTTGACCACGTAGTCGACGCGCGAGCCGAGGAGGTCGGTCGCCTTCCCCTTGCCCTCATCTCCCCACTGGGCACCGACGAGCACCACGGCTGGCATGGGATCAACTCTCCTCGAATTCGACGAGGCCCGGGGGTCGAGGCGCCGGGCCTCGCCAGAGTTTACCCGTGCGTGACCTTCGTGCCCGGCCGCCGACCTGGGCGGCCTCCCCGCACGCCCGCCGGCCGCCTACCCGGCGTCCGCCGCCGGGAGCTGCCCGACGGCGGTGCTCACTGCGGGCGGTGGCGCTGCGGCAGCTGCACCTGGGCCACGCCGGTGCCCGGCGTCGACTGCTCGCACTTGTGGTCGCGGTCGACGCGGAACAGGTCGAGCGCCCCGCAGACCTCCAGGACGAACAGGTCGCGCTCGTCGGCGCCGCGCAGGACGGTGGCGCCGCCGCGCTTGCGGCCCGAGTCGGCGAGGGAGATGAGGAACGCCGCCCCGGTGGAGTCCATGAACGTCACCCGGCACATGTCGATGACGAGCAGCTGGCGGCGCAGGCCGACCACGCGTGCCGCGATCTCCGGGAACTGGTCTCGTTCGGCGAGGTCGAGGTCGCCGGCGATCACGAGCGTCGTCGTCGTGGAAGACGTCGCGATCTCGATCATGCCGTCGAGCCTACCGGCGTGGGCGTCCGCAGACCCTTCGAGGAGGGGAACCCGCTCCCGACGCGCGTGCCGCCCGGTGGCTGCGACAATGCGCCCATGAGCCACTCCCAGCCTGCGGACGACCTGCTCGCCGGACCCCCGCCCACCCGCCTGCCCGACGACGCGCCCGCGGTCCGCGAGGGTCTCGACGTCGGTGAGGACCCGGCGGCGCTGGCCGCCGCGCACCCCGCCTCGTCGCTCGCGTGGGCCGTGCTGGCGGAGGACACGCTCGCCACGGCCGGCGAGCCGGGCACGGCGCACGCCGTGACGGCCTACGCCTACGCGCGCACCGGCTACCACCGGGGCCTCGACGCGCTGCGCCGCGCGGGGTGGCGGGGCCGCGGGCCCATCCCGGCCGACCACGTGCCGAACCAGGGCTTCCTGCGCGCGCTGCTCGCGCTCGCGGAGGCCGCCCGCCTCGTCGGCGAGGACGACGAGGCGCAGCGGTGCGAGCAGTTCCTGCGCGACTCGGGCGCGTCCGTCGACGAGGTCCGCGCCCTGCGCGGGTGAGGCGCGGGAGCGCTTCTACGTCGCGGGGCGCTCCTGGGTGCGGGCCAGGTCGTCGGGCGACCCTGCGGTCGGCCGCAGCTTCGCCCACACGAGCTTGCCCGAGCCGGCCGGACGCCAGCCCCAGTCGGCGAGCCGCTCCACGATCTGCATGCCGAACCCGCCGAGCCGGTTCGGGTGCCCGTCGGTCGTGACCGGCGGCGCCGGGTTGGAGTCCTCGACCTCGATGCGCAGGCCGTCGCCCGTGTCGTAGAGCCGCAGCGCGATGTTGCCCCAGCCGTGCAGGACGCCGTTGGCGACGAGCTCCGACACCACGAGCTCGGCCGACGCCGTCTCGGCCAGCCCCCACGTCTGGCACGTGCGCAGCACCGCGTGGCGTGCCCGGCCGATCGACGCCGGCTCGCTCGGCAGGAGCCAGCGCCGCGAGCGCGGGCTCGTCGTCTGCACCTGCGTGTCCCCCACCGGGTCCGGCACGCGCACGACGACGATCGCGACGTCGTCCTCGGGCGCGTCGGCGAGCCGGGACAGCAGCTCCTCCCCCACCCCCGCGGCGTCGCGCGCCGTGACGCGCGTCGAGGTCTCGACCAGCGCCTCGAGCCCGACCTTGAGCGAGCGGTCGCGGCGCTCGATGAGGCCGTCGGTGTAGAAGAGCAGGACGTCGCCGCGGCGCAGCACCTCGCTGCCCGTGCCGCGCGGCTGGATCCCGAAGCCCACGAGCGACCCGCCCGCGGCGTCGAGCTGGCGGACCTCGCCGTCGCGCAGGAGCAGCGGCGGCAGGTGCCCGGCGCGCGTGTACTCGACGGCCCAGCTGTCGTCGTCGGGCGCGTGCTGGAGCGTCGCGTAGACCATCGACGCCGACCGCGGGATCCGCATGCCGGTGACGAGCTGGTCGACGCGGTCGAGGACCGTGCCAGGGGTCGTCAGCTCGTACGCGTAGGAGCGCACGACCGAGCGGAGCTGACCCATCGCCGCGGCGGCCTCGACGTCGTGCCCGACGACGTCGCCGATGACGAGCCCGACGGTCCCGTCCGCGATCTGCAGGACGTCGTACCAGTCGCCGCCGACCTGAGCGTGCTCGGCGTTCGGCGCGTAGTAGGTCCACACGTCGAGGCCCGTGACGTCGGCCTGCTCGGGAAGCATGGCGCGCTGCAGCGCCTCGGCGAGCCGGTGCTCGCGCGCGTAGAGCCGGGCGTTGTCGATGGCCGTGCCCGCGCGCCGCGCGACGACCTCGACGACGGTGCGGACGTGGTCCGGCTCGTGGAGCCCCGCCTCGAACGCCTCGACGCTCGCCTCCGCCTCGGAGCCCTCGTCGCCCGTCCACGTGACGAGCAGCCCGAGCACGCGGCGACGTCCGGCGACGGCGTGCACGACGACGGTGCCCGGCACCGCACCCGTCTCGTCGACGACGCGGCGCACGAGGTCGCGGCGCAGCCAGCCCGAGGCCGAGTGCGGCGCGTACCGCGAGTCGAGGCGGAGGACCACCGGCCCGTCGAGGACGCCGTCGAGCAGGTCCTGGACGATGTCGAGCGTGAGCCCCTCCGGCTCGCCCGGGACGTCGCCCAGCGGGTCGAGGTGGTCGGAGTCGGGGATGTAGCGGGCGTGCCTGCGCCCGCGCCCGCTCGGCGGCGACGCGACGTCGACCCCCTCCGCGAACATGAGCCCGTCGTCGTTGAGGTAGAACGCGGCCCACGGCACGAGCGCGCGGAGCAGGTCGGCGATGTCCCGCAGGGCGTACGGGTACTCGAGGTCGCCGAGGAGCTCGGTGCTCTGCGCGATGAGGTCGAGGTCGGCCCGCTGCCGGCGCTCGACCTCGAGCGAGGCGAGCTGCGCGGCCTGGCGGTCCACGTACTCCGAGACGTCGGTCGTGATCCCGACCCAGTGACGAACCTCACCGTCCGGCTCGGGCAGCGGGTTGACCGAGACCTGCCACCACGCCGTCGAGCCGTCGCGGCGCCGCGCGCTCACGATCCGCAGCATCGGGCGGCCCGCGACGAGGTCCTCCTGCGCCGCGGTTCGCTCGGGGTCCTCGTCCACGAGCGAGAGCAGGGGGTTCGGCCCGATCACGGACAGGTCGCCGACGCCGGCGCCGACCGTCTCGACGAAGGCGTCGTTGACCCAGAGCACCGGCATGCCCTCGTCCCAGGCGCCGGTGATGAACATCGGGACGCCGGCACGGCCGATGGCGGTGCTCAGAAGTTGATCAGAAACGCGGGCGACGGCGCCATAGTGACCGGATGATTCGGTCATAATGCCTCCGCTGTCGTCGTGTCCCGTCCAGGTTGGTGTCGCTCCTGGTCATTCAACCGTAGATTGGTGTCCGCCGAGACCCGAGGGCCGGCAGACAGCTCGTGGAAGGAGCACCGTGCAGGACGCATCGAACCCGACCACCCGCGGCACGCAGCCCGCGGCGGCGCGCGACGACGAGGGTGCGCCCGAGTTCGGAGACCCGGCGAGCGTCCACGTCATCGTGGGCGCGACGCGAGCACGCGTCGTGCTCTCGGGCGAGATCGACGCGGACATCGGTGCCGAGCTCGGCGAGGCCGTCGCGCACGCCGAGAAGACGGGGCTCCCGGTCGAGATCGACGCCCACCACGTGACGTTCATGGACTCGTCCGGCGTGGCCTTCCTCGCCCGCCTGGCGTCGCGCAGCCCGGAGAAGGTCCGCGTCCTGCGGGCCCCGCCCACGGTGCGCTTCCTGCTCGAGGTGACCCGCATCGGCGAGCTGCTCGAGATCGTCGACGAGGACCCGGGCTTCGACGACCTCGACGGCGGCGCGTCGTCGGGCGGGCGCGGCCGGCCGACGAGCTCGAGCTAGGCACGGCGCGCGTCGCCGGATCCCGGACGCACGACGGGCCCGCACCCTCGCGAGGGTGCGGGCCCGTCGTCGCTCAGGCGGCGGACGTCACATCTTCTGGCCGGCCGAGCGCAGCTGCTGGCAGGCCTCGACGATGCGGGCGGCCATGCCGGCCTCGGCCTTCTTGCCCCAGGCGCGCGGGTCGTAGGCCTTCTTGTTGCCGACCTCGCCGTCGACCTTGAGGACGCCGTCGTAGTTGGTGAAGAAGTGGTCGGCGACCGGCCGCGAGAACGCGTACTGCGTGTCGGTGTCGATGTTCATCTTGATGACGCCGTTGTCCACGGCCTCGCCGATCTCCTCGGCGGTCGAGCCGGAGCCGCCGTGGAACACCAGGTCGAACGGGCGCTCCTTGCCGATCTCGTCGCCGACGGCCTTCTGGATCTCGGCCAGGATCGACGGGCGGAGCTTGACCGCGCCCGGCTTGTACACCCCGTGCACGTTGCCGAAGGTCAGGGCCGTCAGGTAGCGGCCCTTCTCGCCGGCGCCGAGCGCACGCACCGTGGCCAGGCCGTCCTCGGCGGTCGTGTAGAGCTTCTCGTTGATCTCCGCGACGTGGCCGTCCTCCTCGCCGCCGACGACGCCCACCTCGATCTCGAGGATCGTCCGGGCGGCCTGCGAGAGCTCGAGCAGCTCCGCGGCGATGACGAGGTTCTCGTCGAGGGGGATGTCCGAGCCGTCGAACATGTGCGACTGGAACGTCGGGTTCTTGCCGGCCTTGACCTGCTCGGCCTCGAGCGCCAGGAGCGGGCGCACCCACGAGTCGAGGTTCGACTTGGTGCAGTGGTCCGTGTGGATCGCGATGTTGACGGGGTAGTTCTTGGCGACCTCGGCCGCGTAGGCGGCGAGCGCCAGGGAGCCCACGACGCGGTCCTTGATCGTGGAGCCGGAGCCGTACTCGGACCCGCCGACGGAGACCTGGATGATGCCGTCCGACTCCGCCTCGGCGAAGCCCTGGAGCGCGGCGGTGATGGTCTGCGACGAGGTGATGTTGACGGCGGGGTAGGCGAACCTGCCGGCCTTCGCCCGGTCGATCATCTCGGCGTAGACCTCGGGGGTTGCGATAGGCATCTGCGGTACTCCAATGACGGGACGTACGGGGACGCAGCGGGCGGCGACGTCGCGGCGGGCGGACGTCGCCCGCGTGCATCCGCGATTTTCTCACG
>JAPSLQ010000133.1 GCA_031180595.1 Isoptericola sp.
CCGGCGGTCGAGGCGACCGTGGCGCTGATCGTGTTGGCCTGCAGCGACGAGAACGCGAACGGGAAGCAGCAGATGAGCACGACGGCGAACAGGATGCCCATCCACCGCGCCTTGAGCCCGCGCTGCATGTAGTACGCCGGCCCGCCGCGGAACCCGTCCGCGTCACGCACCTTGAACAGCTGGCCGAGGGTGGACTCGACGAACGACGACGCGCCGCCCACGAACGCCATGAGCCACATCCAGAAGACCGCACCCGGGCCGCCGACCGCGATCGCCGTGCCGACGCCCGCGATGTTCCCGACGCCGACGCGCGAGGCCGCGGAGATGGTGAACGCGCCGAAGGCCGAGACCGACTGCGGCCGGCCGGCCTCGTCCTTCGGCGTCGCGTCCGTGAGCGTCCGGAACATCTCCGGCACCATCCGCAGCTGCACCACCCCCGAGCGCAGCGTGAAGTACACGCCGAGCACCGCGAGCACGGGCAGCACGATCCACGTCCACAGGGTGTCGCCCCCGGCGAGGATCCAGTTGTTGAGCGAGTCCATCCGCACAGTGTGCAGGACGCCCCCCGTCTCAGCCGAAGCGGGACGTCGGCTGAGCCTGCGGCTCCGCTACGTCTCAGCCGAAGTTGACGCCTTGGGCGAGGGGCAGCTCCGTCGAGTAGTTGACCGTGTTCGTGGTGCGCCGCATGTACTGCTTCCACGCGTCGGAGCCGGACTCGCGCCCGCCGCCGGTCGACTTCTCGCCGCCGAACGCGCCGCCGATCTCGGCCCCCGACGTGCCGATGTTCACGTTGACGATCCCGCAGTCGGAACCGGCCTCCGACAGGAACGTCTCGGCCTCCCGCGCGTCGAGCGTGAAGATCGCGCTCGACAGGCCCTGCGGGACGTCGTTGTGCATCGCGATCGCCTCGTCGAGGGTCTCGTACGTCATGACGTACAGGATCGGGGCGAAGGTCTCGCGGCGGACGACGTCGGTCTGCGCGGGCATGCGCACGATCGCCGGGTGCACGTACGCCGCGCCAGGGGCGCCCTCGACCTCGACCGGGTCGCCGCCCACGACGACGGTGCCGCCGTCGGCGACCGCCTCGTCGAGCGAGGCGCGCATCTTCTCGGCCGCGGCCGTGTTCACCAGCGGCCCGACGAGGGTCCCCTCGGCTCGCGGGTCGCCCACCGGAAGCCCCTCGTACGCGCGGGCGAGCCGGGCGACGACGTCGTTCACGACCGACGAGTGCACGATGAGGCGACGCATCGTCGTGCACCGCTGCCCCGCCGTCCCGGCCGCGGCGAACACGATGCCGCGCACCGCGAGGTCGAGGTCCGCCGACGGCGCGACGACCGCCGCGTTGTTGCCGCCGAGCTCGAGCAGGTACCGGCCCCCGCGCGCCGCGACGACGGGGGCGACCTGCTGGCCCATGCGCTCCGACCCGGTCGCGGACAGCAGGGCGACGCGGCGGTCGGCCACGAGCGCCTCGCCCGCCGAGCGGCCGCCCAGGACGACGGAGCTCACCGCCTCCGCGAAGCCCGCCTCGGACAGCGCGCGCCGCAGCAGCGCGTTCGACGCGAGCGCGGTCAGCGGCGTCGTCTCCGACGGCTTCCACACGACCGTGTCACCGCAGACGAGCGCGACCGCGGTGTTCCACGACCACACGGCCACGGGGAAGTTGAAGGCGCTGATGACGCCGACGACGCCGAGCGGGTGCCACTGCTCCATGAGCCGGTGCCCGGGCCGCTCCGACGGCAGCGTGCGACCGCCCAGCGAGCGCGACAGCCCGACGGCCAGGTCGCAGATGTCGATCATCTCCTGGACCTCGCCGAGCGCCTCCGACGTGATCTTGCCCGCCTCGATCGTGACGATCTCGGCCAGGTCCGCCTTGTGCTCGGTGAGCAGCTCGCCGAGCCGCTTGACGACCTGGCCGCGCACGGGCGCGGGCACCGAGCGCCAGGCGAGGAACGCCTCGTGCGCCTGCCCGACGGCGGTCTCGACGTCGGCGGCCGACGCCTCCGGCACGGTGACGATCGCCTCGCCGGAGAGCGGCGAGACGACGGCGAGCCCGCCGTCGGCGGGAGCCGGGGGCAGCGTGGCGCCGATCCGCTCGAGCGCCGCGGTCGCGGCGTCGCGCAGCTCGGCCGTGAGCGGCGAGGCCGAGGCGGTCGGGGTCGACGTCGGGTGGGTGGTCGTGGTCATCGCGAGGCTCCCTGCGTGGTGGTGGGCGTGGAAGGGGTGGGGCTCGTGGTCGCCAGGGTCTCCGGCGCCACGCCCAGTCGCGCGGCGGCGGCCTCGAGCGAGGCCTCGACCTGCCGCGCGTACAGCTCGAACGGGTCGTGCAGGTCGCGGCCGATCGCGCCCGACATCCAGTCGGCGTCCCGCTCCTGGGCGGCCTGGGAGGCGTCCTTGGACCCCTCCTCGGTGAGGTTGGACTGGAAGATGCCCGCCGCCGAGCGCGGCAGGAAGTCCTCGTAGACGACCGGCTCGCGCGTGAGCTCGCCGTCGTCGGACACCTCGTAGGTGAAGTAGCCGAGGCCCTCCTCGACGAGGCCGGCCTCGGTGGCGGGGAACGTCTCGCGCCACACCTCGGGCGTCGCGCCGCGCACGATCGCGGCGTCGTACCGCTCGCGCCCGGCGCGCGTGAGCGCGATGCCGCGGGCCTCGACCTCGCCGAAGCGGACCCGCAGCGAGTCCTGGACGATCTCGCCCGACGGCGTGCGGAAGGTGCGCGGCTCGGCGAGCGCGCGGAACGACGTCTGGCGCAGCAGCACGTCCGGGCCCTCCCACAGCGGCGGACCCTGGATCGCGTCGATCATCCGGATGCCGCGGTCCTCCATGCGCCGGTACAGGTCGTCGATGTCGAGCACGCGCGGCGTGAGGTGGTTGATGTGCGTCGACGCGACGCCGCCGATGTCCGCCGCGACGGCCGAGACGGCCTCCAGCTCGCGGTACCACGCCTGGTCGACGGGCTCGCGCGAGAGCTCGAAGGCGGCCGTCGCGAGCCGGAGGAACTCGCGGGCGTCGTCGTCGGCCAGCCCTCCCTCGGCCTCGGCCCTGTCGGCGAGCGTCAGCAGGTCCGGCGGGAACAGCGTCCGCGCGGCCAGGAAGCGCTCGAGCCGCTCCTGCAGGTCCGCGCTGAAGAACCGGCGGTCGCCCGGCACGAGCATCGACGTGAAGACGCGGAACGGGTTGCGCGCCAGCTCGGAGCGCTCGATCGGGCGGAAGGCGGTCGAGATCACCGGGACGGAGGACGTCGAGGCGTCGCGGAGGTCGTAGAAGCCGACCGGGTGCATCCCCATCGCGCCGAAGATCCGCGCGACCTGGCTCATCTCGGCCGGCGTGCCGACGCGGATGGCGCCGTGCCGCTCGGCCGTGACGCGGTCGATCGAGCCGAGGCGCTCGGCGTCGGCGCCCTGGGCCGCCACGACGTCGCGGTTGACCTCGTGGGACACCTCCAGCAGCGTCGTGTACGCGGGCACCTCGCGGCCGTACATGTCGGACAGCGAGCGTGCGAACGCGGCGCGCAGCTGCCACGGCTCGTGGAACGTCTGCTCGGACGTCACGTCTGCTCCTTCCCGGGCCCGGCGTCGTCACCGGGCCCGCTCGTGCGGGCCGGGTCGGCCCCTTCCTCAGATGATGTTGGCCTCGGTGCGCCGGGCGTGGGTGGCGAACCGGCCGGCGTCGAACGCGGCGACGTCGACGCCGCGCGCGGCGGGCGTGCCGGCCAGCCCCGCGTACAGGTCGGCGAGCGCCTCGCCCACGGCCGGCGCCTGCAGGAACCCGTGCCCCGAGAAGCCGCACGCGTACAGCACGCGGCCGGACCCCGCGCTCGCCTCGCCGATCAGGGCGTCGTGGTCGGGCGTCATCTCGTACAGGCCCGCCCACCCGCCGGTCAGCTCCACGTCCGCGAGCGCCGGTGTGGCCCGCCCCGCGACGTCGCGCAGGAACGGCTCCCACGACGGGTCGTAGGCGGTGTCGAACCCGGCCGGCGTGGCCGGGTCCGAGGCGCCGAGCAGCAGCGTGCGCGGGTCGTCGGCGTTGTGCAGGTAGTACGTGGTGCCGAAGTCGATGGTGAACGGGATGCGTGGCGGCGCGGGGTCGAGCGGCGCGGTGAACGCGATCTGCCGCTTGACGGGCTCGACCGGGAGCTCGACGCCGGCCATCCGGCCGACCGCCCGCGACCACGCGCCCGCGCACACCACGAGCGCGGCGGCGCTGGTGGTGCCGCGCGTCGTCGTGACCTCGAGCCGTTCGCCCACGGGCTCGACGGCGGTCATCGGGGCGTGCGTGCGGACCGCCGCCCCGAGCCGCTCCGCGGCGCGGACGTACCCCTCGACGACCGCCGCGGGCCGTGCCCAGCCGTCACGCGGCGCGTACGCGGCGGCGACGTAGCGGGAGGGGTCGAGGTACGGGTTGAGGCGGCGGGCCTCGACGACGTCGACGATGCGGCTGTCGACGCCGCGGGCGTTCTGCATCGCGACGGACGCGGCGAACAGCGCGACGTCGGCGTCGGTCGGCAACGCGAACAGGTAGCCGGGCTGCTCGAGGCCGATCGCCGCCCCGGGCCGGCGCGCGAAGTCCTCGTACAGCTCGAGGCTGCGCAGCCCCAGGTCGACGTTGGCCGGGTCCGAGAACTGGGCGCGCACGCCCCCGACCGGCTTGCCCGAGCTGCCACGGGCGAGCTCGCCGGCCTCCAGGAGCAGGACGTCGGCGCCCTGCTCGGCCAGGTGGAACGCGGCGGAGGCGCCCATGACGCCACCGCCGACCACGACCACCTCGGCCCGCGCCGGCACCGGCTGCGTGCTGCGCGCCACCCGACCTCCTCGTTGCGGAGCGACGTCCCCCGTCCCTCTGGCCCCATCCTGCCGAGCCTGAGTGTGGAGCACCATCGAAGGATCATTCCTAGAACCGTGCAGCGCTCCTATACGGTGTACGGATGGACCCGACGCCGCGCGACCTGCCGTGGTCGGGCCTGCGGGCGCTCGCGGCGCTGGCCGAGCACGGCACCATGACCGCGGCGGCCACCGCCCTCGGGTACACGACCGGGGCGGTGTCGCAGCAGCTCGCCGCCCTGACCCGCGCCGTCGGGGCCGAGCTGGTGCGCCCGCACGGCCGCGGTGTCGTCCTGACCGAGGCAGGGCTGGCGCTCGCCGGGCGCGCCGACTCCCTGCTGGCGGCCCAGCGCGAGGCGGTGGACGCCGCGCGGGCCGCGACGCGCGGTGCGGCCGGGACCGTCCGCCTCGGCGCGTTCGCGACCGTCGCCGCGGGGCTGCTTCCCCGGCTCGTCGCCGGGCTCGCGGCCGCCCACCCCGGCGTGGTCCTGGCCGGCTACGAGCTGACGGTCGACGACGTCGCCGCGGCCGTGCGGCGCGGCGACGTCGACCTGGGGCTCGGCCTCGACTACCCGGGCGCGCCGATCCCCCGCATCCCCGGCACCGCGCTGCGCCGGCTGCGGACCGAGCGGTTCGCGCTCCTGTCCGCGCCGTCGTCGGGCCTGCCCGCGACGATGAGGCTTGCCGAGGCGGCCGACGTGCCGTGGATCCTGCCGCCCATGCCCACGCACTACGGCGCCGCGGTGCGCGGGGCGTGCCGGACCGCGGGGTTCGAGCCGCGCGCCGCCCACGAGGTCAACGACACGTCCACCACGCTCGCGCTCGTCGCCCAGGGCCTCGGCGTGGCGCTGGCGACGCCGCTCATGCGCGGGATCCGCCCCGGCAAGGACCTTCGCACCAGCGCGCTGCGCGACGTCGTCGAGCGCGACATCGTGCTCCTCGAGCCGACGACCGCGCCCCGGCGCCCGGCGGTCGCCGCCGTCGCGGAGGTCATCGAGCAGGTCGTCAGCACCGCCCACGTGCCGAGAAAGGCGCCCTGACGTGCGAGCACGCTCCGACGGGGCGAAGGTCGGAGGAACGCGGCGCGACAGCGTGCCGCGACGACGAAGGAGGTCGACGTGCCAGCGTGGCTCATCCTCATCCTGGTGGGCGTGGTCCTCGTGATCCTCGGGATCGCGACCGAGATCGGCCAGTTCCTCATCTGGATCGGCGTCATCGTCCTGGTGGTCAGCCTGATCCTCGGGCTCATGGGACGCAGGCGGACCTAGCGCCGGCGAGGAGCGCGCGCAGGGCCCGGTCGACGACGACCGGGCCCTGCGTGCGTCTGCGGGGCCGGCGGGGGCCGCCGCGCCGCTCAGGCGCCGACGAGGCGCTGCGCGAGGTAGCCGGCGACCTGGTCGAGCGCGACGCGGTCCTGCGCCATCGTGTCGCGGTGCCGGATCGTGACGGCCTGGTCCTCGAGCGTGTCGAAGTCGACGGTGACGCAGTACGGCGTGCCGATCTCGTCCTGGCGCCGGTACCGCTTGCCGATCGCCTGGGTGACGTCGTAGTCGACGTTCCAGTGCTGGCGCAGCTCGGTGGCGAGCTTCTCGGCCGTCGGCAGGAGCTCGGCCGACTTGGACAGCGGCAGCACCGCCGCCTTGACCGGCGCGAGGCGGGGGTCGAGGCGCAGCACCGTGCGCTTGTCGACGCCGCCCTTGGTGTTGGGCGCCTCGTCCTCGGCGTACGCCTCGACGAGGAACGCCATGAGCGAGCGGGTCAGGCCGGCCGCGGGCTCGATGACGTACGGGTAGTACTTCTCGTTCGTCACGGGGTCGCGGTACATCAGGTCCTTGCCCGAGTGCTTCGCGTGCGTCGACAGGTCGAAGTCGGTGCGGTTGGCGATGCCCTCGAGCTCGCCCCACTCGGAGCCGGTGAAGCCGAAGCGGTACTCGATGTCGACCGTGCGGGTCGAGTAGTGCGAGAGCTTGTCCTGCGGGTGCTCGTAGAGACGCAGGTTGTCCGCGGAGATGCCGAGGCCCGTGTACCAGGCCATCCGCGTGTCGATCCAGTACTGGTGCCACTCGGTGTCCGTGCCCGGGGCGACGAAGAACTCCATCTCCATCTGCTCGAACTCGCGCGTGCGGAAGATGAAGTTGCCCGGCGTGATCTCGTTGCGGAACGACTTGCCGATCTGCGCGATGCCGAACGGAGGCTTGCGCCGGGCCGCCGCCGCCACGTTGGCGAAGTTGACGAAGATGCCCTGCGCGGTCTCGGGCCGCAGGTAGTGCAGGCCGGACTCGTCCTCGACCGGGCCGAGGTGCGTCTTGAGCATCATGTTGAAGTCGCGCGGCTCCGTCCACTGCCCGCGCGTGCCGCAGCTCGGGCAGGAGATCTCGGCGAGGCCACCCTCGGGCTCGCGGCCCTTGCGCTCGGTGAACTCCTCGATCATCTGGTCCTCGCGGAACCGCTTGTGGCAGCTCAGGCACTCGGTCAGCGGGTCCGTGAACTCGCCGACATGACCCGAGGCCACCCAGACCTCGCGCGGCAGGATGACCGACGAGTCGAGCCCGACGACGTCGTCGCGACGCGTCATCGCGCGCCACCACTGCTGCTTGATGTTCTCCTTGAGCTCGACGCCGAGGGGCCCGTAGTCCCACGCGGACCGGGTCCCGCCGTAGATCTCGCCGGACTGGAAGACGAATCCCCGCCGCTTGGCGAGGGAGACGACGGCGTCGAGCTTGGCGGTCGCGGACGGTGCTGCCACGGATCACT
>JAPSLQ010000004.1 GCA_031180595.1 Isoptericola sp.
ACTACCTCGACGAGTCCGGCGGCCGGTACGTGCACGTCATCGCCGACGGCGGCGTCGGCCGCTCGGGCGACATCGTCAAGGCGATCGCGTGCGGCGCCGACGCCGTCATGCTCGGGGCCGCGCTCGCCCGCGCCTCCGAGGCGCCGGGCAAGGGCTGGCACTGGGGGTCCGAGGCCCACCACGCGCAGCTGCCGCGCGGCGAGCGGGTGTCGGTCGGCACGGCCGGCACGCTCTCCGAGATCCTCTTCGGCCCGGGCCACCACGCCGACGGCACCACGAACCTCGTGGGCGCGCTGCGGCGGGCGATGGCCACGACCGGCTACTCCGACCTCAAGGAGTTCCAGCGGGTCGAGGTCGTCGTCTCGCCGTACCAGCCGCGGTGACCGCGGGACGCCTCGAGCGTCCCGCCGACGCGTCGGCACCGGCGTCGATACCGGCGTCGATACCGGCGTCGGCACCGGCGTCGCCGGCCGGCCGCTTCCGCGAGGTCGCGGACGACGACGTCGAGCAGGTCGTCGGGTTGTGGCGCGCCTGCGGGCTGACCCGGCCGTGGAACGACCCGTACGCCGACGTGGCCGAGGCCCGGCGCAACCCCACGTCGACCGTGCTCCTCGCGGGTGAGCAGGGCGCCGTGGTCGCGACCGTCATGGCGGGCACCGACGGGCACCGGGGCTGGCTGTACTACGTGGCCGTCGACCCGGCCGCGCGAGGCCGCGGCCTCGGCCGGGCCGCCGTCGCCGCCGGGGAGGCGTGGCTGCGGACCGCGGGCGTCCGGAAGGTCCAGCTCATGGTGCGCTCGACCAACGCCTCCGTCGTCGGCTTCTACGAGCGCCTCGGCTACGCCGACCAGGACACGGCCGTCCTCGGCCGCTGGCTCGACGGGTCCCGCTGAGAGCGAACGGTGCCGCGATCGGTGTGGATCGTCGCCCGGGGCTGTCGTCCCCGGCGCATAGGGTGACGGCATGCCTTCCACGCACGAGAGCGAGGGCGCTCTGGGCGACCTCGTCGACCCGGAGCTGCCCGCCTCCACGTACGTCCTCGAGCCCGAGGTGGTCGCCCCGCTGCTCGCCCGCGTCGTCACGTCGCACGACGCCGGCACGCACCTCCCGGTGCACCCCTTCACCGGGGCGCCGCTCGCCGCGCTCCCGCTCTCGTCCGCCCGCGACGTCGCGGCAGCCGTGGAGCGCGCCCGCACCGCCCAGCGGTCCTGGGCGCGCGTGCCGGTGCGCGAGCGGGCCGCGGTGCTGGACCGGCTCGGCGCGCTCGTCCTGGAGCGGCAGTCGGAGGTCCTCGACCTGGTCCAGATGGAGTCGGGCAAGGCGCGGCGGGCCGCGTTCGGGGAGGTGGACCACGTCGCCCGGCTGACGCGCCACTACGCCCTGCGCGGTGCGCGGTACCTGGCGGGCCGGCGCGAGCCGGGCCTGACGCCGCTCCTGACGGGCGTGCGGGTCCACCGTCGCCCGGTGGGCGTGGTCGGCGTCGTCGCCGCGGGGAACCACCCCCTCGCGCTCGCCCTGGCCGACGCCGTCCCGGCTCTGCTCGCGGGCAACGCCGTCGTCGTCAAGCCGGACCTGCAGGCGACGCTGTCGGCGCTGTGGGTCGCCGAGCAGCTCGAGGGCGCCGGCCTGCCTGCCGGCCTGTTCGCCGTGGTCGCGGGCGGTGGCGAGGTCGGCGCCGCGCTCGTCGACCACGTGGACCAGGTCGCGTTCACCGGCTCGACGGCCACGGGCCGCACGGTCGCCGCCCGGGCCGGCGAGCGCCTCGTCGGGGCGACGCTCGTGCTCGGGGGCAAGAGCTCGTTCTACGTCGCTGCGGACGCGGACGTCCCGTCGGCGGTGCGGGCCGCGGTCCGGGCGTGCTTCTCGGACGCGGGCCCGCTCGGGCTGCCGGTCGAGCGCCTGGTGGTGCACGAGGCGGTCGCGGAAGAGTTCCTCGGCGGCTTCGTCGCGGCGGTCCGCGAGCTGCGGCTCGGGCCCGGGCTCGACTACTCGGCCGACGTCGGATCGCTCGTGTCGGCCGAGCAGCTCCACCGCGTGACGCGGCACGTCGACGACGCGCTCGCGCGCGGTGCCCGGGCGCTCGCGGGCGCGGTGCACCGACCCGACGTCGGCCCGTACTTCTACGCACCGACCGTGCTCGACGACGTGCCGGCCGACGCGCTGTGCGCGACCGAGGAGACGTCCGGACCGGTCGTCACCGTGACGCGCGTGGCGTCCGACGACGAGGCCGTGCGGGTCCTGAACGACACCCCCCGCGGCCGCGAGGCGATCGTCTGGTCGGCCGACGTCGTCCGGGCGCGCCGACTCGCCGTCCGCGTCGGGGCGAGCACGGTCGTGGTCAACGACGAGCGGGGGCGCAGGTACGGCCGCGACGCTGTCGAGGCCGTGACCGACGCGCAGACCGTCGCGGTGCGGCGCGGCACCCGGTTCGGCATCGGTCGCGAGAGCCGCTCCGCCGCCGCGGAAGAGCCGGCCGCCGCGCCGGCGGTCGCCCTGCGAGCGCTGCGGCGCCTGCGCGTCCCCTGACCGGGGGTCACACGAGCTCGCGCACCGCCGCCTTCCACGAGGCCGGCACCTCGCGCACGTGCCACCACAGCCAGTGCACGGGCCGGGCGCTCGCGGCCGACACCCCGACCCCGGCGGCGTCGAGCCCCGCCCGTGCACAGCTGAACAGCGCCCGGCGCAGGTGGTAGTCCTGCGTCACGACGACGGCCCTCGCCACGCCGTACGCCTCCCGGGCCCGCCGGCACGTCGTCGTGGTGTCGACGCCCCCGCGGTCCAGGACGAGCGCGCTCTCGGGCACGCCGTGGGCGACGATCCAGTCCCGCATGGCGGCGGGCTCGTCGTAGGTGGTGCCGTCGGACTCCTCGTGCGCGTCGCCGCTGAGGATGACGGTGGGCGCGACGCCGCGCGCCCACAGCTCGGCGCCGGTCTCGACCCGGCGGCGCAGGTACGTCGACGGCGTGCTGTCGGGGCACAGTCCCGCACCGAGGACGACGATCGCGTCCGCCGCGCCGACGGTGTCGGCCGACGGACGGACACGCACATGGCCCGTGGCCTGGACCCAGGCCACCGGCGCCAGGACCGCGAGCGCGAGGGCCGCGACACCGAGCCCGAGGACACGGCGTCGTCTCGTCGAAGGCGTCACGGACGGCACGCTACCTGCCGCCGTCGCGCAGGTCCCGCAGCTCGCGGCGCAGGTTCGCCTGCGCGGTCGCGGCCCACCGCTCGTGCCCGGCGGGCGTGCGGAACAGCGCGGGCAGGTTGAGCAGCTGCTGGAGCACGGCGGCGCGCCCGGTGCGGAAGGCCTCGTCCGGCACGTGGCCGTACTCGGCGCGGACCTGGTGGACGTACCGCGCGTACCGCGCCGCGGAGGAGCCCAGGATCGCGAGGTCGGCGTCGCACACGAGCGCCCCGGCCAGGTCCCCGGGCGCGGGGTCGTGGCGTGCCGTGAGCAGCACGAGCCGCACGACCTCCTCGACGTCGTCCGCCGGCGCGAGCGGGGTCAGCAGCTCGCGGGCGAGCGAGGCGGAGCGCTCCTCGTCGCGCCCGGCCTCGCCGTCGTGCACAGCGTCGTGGAACCACAGCGCGACGGCGGCGCGCCACCGGTGCTCTCGAGCCGCGGGCAGCGCGGAGGTCAGGACGTCGAGCGCGTCGAGCACGTCCGCGAGGTGGAGCCGCGAGTGGTAGACGCGGTGCGGCTCGCGCCACCGCTCGACGAGGTCCTCGCCGACCGCGCGGACCGGCCCGACCGGTGCCCCGCCGTCGGGCGGCCACAGCGCGTGCCACCGCGCGAGAAGGGCCGGGCGCGCTGCGCGGCGGCGCTCGCGACCGGGGACGCGCAGCCCGGACGCGGCGAGCCGGCGCGCCAGCTCCCGCCCGTCCACGGGCGCAGCACCGGCGCCGACGAGCTCGTCGTGGCGGTCCGCGGGCACGTCGTAGTGGTCGAGGTCGAAGCTGCGGTCCGGGACGCCGTGGGCCCGGGCGAACGTCCGCAGCTCGTGCAGCGAGGCGTCCGAGACGAGGTGCGACCAGTGCGTGCCGTGCGCCGGCCACGTCGGGGGGTCGAGGAGGATCACCGTCAGTCCTCCGTCAGGGCGCGGCGCACCTCGCCGACGATCGCGGCCATGGCGGCCTCGGCGGCCGCGGGATCGCCGGCGGCGACGGCGCGTGCGACCTCCTCGTGCTGGTCGAGCGCCTCGGGCACGGGGGAGGCCGGCATGAGCCCGAGGTGGGTGCGGCCCGACAGGACGGCCGCGACGACCCCGGCGAGCGCCCCGAACAGCTCGTTGCCGCTGCTGCGCAGGACCAGCTCGTGCATCCGGATGTCGAGCGCGAGGAACTCGGTGAGGTCGCCGTGCTCGCCCAGCACGCGCATCTTCGTGGCAAGGTCGACGAGCTCGTCGCGGGTCTCGGGCGACGCGTGGCGCGCGGCGCCGGCGGCCGCCAGCGGCTCGACGGCGTGCCGCAGCTCGGTGAGCGTGCGCAGCTGCCGGTCGCGGCCCGGTCCCTCGAGCCGCCACCGGATCACGCGCGGGTCGAGCACGTTCCACGACTCCATGGGCAGCACGACGATGCCGACCCGCCGTCGCGAGCGCACGAGCCCCAGGCCCTCGAGGAGCCGCATGACCTCGCGCGCCACGGTACGGGAGACGCCGTGCTCCGCCCCGATCGCCTCGAGGGTGAGCGGGGTCCCGGGCGCGACGTCGCCGCTGGTGATCGACCGCCCGAGAGCGTCGAGCACGGCGCTGTGGAGAGCGGGCGACGACATGGGCCGAGCCTACCCAGCCGCGCCTGACAGGCCATTGGTGACACCAATGACTTGCCATAGGTGCTACCAATCGTGCATCCTCGTGCGACACGATCACCGACACGGAAGTCGACCACCCGCATGGACACCGCCGTCACCCTCTCCGGGCACGCCGCCGATCATCACCGCACACCCGAGCACGTCGTCGTCATGGGCGTCGCCGGGTCGGGCAAGACGACGATCGCCGCGCTGCTCGCGGCACGGCTCGGCGTCGAGTACGCCGAGGCCGACCGGTTCCACTCGGACGCCAACATCGCGAAGATGAGCGCCGGCACCCCGCTGACCGACGCCGACCGTGCGCCCTGGCTGGCCGCGATCCGGGACTGGCTCAGCGCCGAGGCCGACGCCGGGCGTCCGGGTGTCGTGACGTGCTCGGCGCTCAAGCGGGCGTACCGCGACGAGCTGCGCACCGCGCGCGGCCGCGTGCGGTTCGTCCACCTGACGGGCTCGCCGGAGCTCCTCGCCGAGCGCATGGCGCACCGCAGCGGGCACTTCATGCCGACGTCGCTGCTCCCGTCCCAGCTCGCCACGCTCGAACCGCTGGCGCACGACGAGGAAGGCGTCACGGTCGACGTCGCCGCGTCACCCGAGGAGATCGCCGACGCCGTGCTCGCGCGGCTCGCCGGCTCCTGATCCCGACCGCTCCATCCCACCGTCGACGAGGACACCACCATGCCCCCTGAGGACTGGACCCAGACCCTGACCGCCGGCCCGCTGCTGGCGATCGCCGCGGCCGCCATCGCGCTGCTGCTCTTCCTCATCATCAAGGTGCGCCTGCACGCGTTCCTGGCCCTGGTCGTCGTCAGCCTGCTGACGGCCGTGGCCGCCGGCCTGCCGAGCGGCGGCATCATCGACGTGCTGCTCGGCGGCTTCGGCTCGACGCTCGCCTCCGTGGCCCTGCTCGTGGGGCTCGGCGCGATGCTCGGGCGGCTCATCGAGACCAGCGGCGGCGCGAAGGTCATGACCGACGCGCTGATCGCGCGCTTCGGCGAGCGCCGCGCGCCGCTGGCGCTCGGCGTGGCGTCGCTGATCTTCGGCTTCCCGATCTTCTTCGACGCCGGCCTGGTCGTCATGCTGCCGATCATGTTCGCCGTCGCGCGCCGCCTCGGCGGCTCGCTGCTGCTCTACGGGCTGCCCGTCGCGGGGGCGTTCTCGGTCATGCACATCTACGTGCCGCCGCACCCCGGCCCGGTCGCCGCGTCCGAGTTCCTCGGGGCCAACATCGGCATGGTGCTGCTCCTGGGCGTGCTCGTCGCCGTCCCCACGTGGTACGTCACGGCGTACCTGTTCGGGCGTCTCGCGGGCCGCCGGCTCACGCTCCCCGTCCCCGCGATCCTCGGCCGCGCCGACGACGAGCAGATCGCGAACCCGCCCCGCTTCGGCACCGTCGTGGCCATCCTGCTCCTGCCGCTCGTCCTCATCTTCGCCAACACCGGCCTCGAGACCGCGGCCTCCGCGGGCTGGGTCGACCCGGAGAGCACGGTGGTCACCGTCGCGGGTGCGGTCGGTGCCACGCCCGTCGCCCTGCTCGCCGCGGTCCTCCTCGCGGCCTGGGTCCTCGGCCGCCGTCGGGGCGTCGAGGGCACGGCGCTCGAGAAGACGCTCGACTCCGCGCTCGGCCCGGTGGCCTCGGTCATCCTCATCACCGGCGCCGGCGGCATGTTCGGCGGCGTGCTGCGCTCGTCGGGCATCGGCGACGCGCTCGCCGACGCCCTCGGCGACCTCGGCATGCCGGTCATCGTGGCCGGGTTCGTGATCGCGGCGGTCCTCCGTGTGGCGCAGGGGTCCGCGACGGTCGCGCTCACGACGGCGTCCGGCCTGATCGCCCCGGCGGTCGCCGCCGGCGGGTTCGGCTCGGTCGAGCTGGCCGCGATCGTCATCGCCGTCGCCGCCGGGTCCGTGGTGCTCAGCCACGTCAACGACTCCGGCTTCTGGCTCGTGGGCCGGTTCTTCGACATGGACGTGCGCACGACGCTGCGCACGTGGACCGTGATGGAGACCGCGATCGGCGTCATGGGCTTCGCGATCGCGGGGCTCGTGTTCGCGATCGCCTGACGTCCACCGCCCCGTCGGCCGTCGGCTGGCCCCGGAAGCGGGTCAGCCGGCGGTGACCGCCGACGACGGCCGCAGGCCCTCGACCGCCTCGACGCACTGGCGCGCGATGGCCAGCTCCTCCATCGTGGGCACCACCATGACGAGCGTCCGCGCCCAGTCGGGGGAGACGATGCGCGGCTCGGAGCTGCGCACCGCGTTGCGGTCGTCGTCGACGGCGATGCCCAGCGGCTCGAGCCCCTCGCACACGGCCGCGCGCACGCGCGCGTCGTTCTCCCCGACGCCCGCCGTGAACGCGAGGACGTCCACGCGGCCCAGGACCGCGACGTACGCGCCGACGTACTTCTTGAGCCGGTGCACGTAGACGTCGAACGCGAGCGCCGCGTCCTCGTCGCCCGCGTCGATCATGCGCCGCAGCTGCCGCATGTCGTTCTCGCCCGAGAGCCCCTTGATGCCCGAGCGCTTGTTGAGCAGCGTGTCGAGGTCGTCGACGCCCATGCCGGCGTTGCGGGCGAGGTGGAACACGACGGCCGGGTCGACGTCGCCCGAGCGGGTCCCCATGACGAGGCCCTCGAGCGGGGTGAGGCCCATCGACGTGTCGACGGGCAGGCCGCCGCGCACGGCCGACGCCGACGCCCCGTTGCCGAGGTGCAGCACGATCGTGTTGAGCTCCTGCACGCGCCGGCCGAGCACGCGGGCGACCTTCCCCGCGACGTACTGGTGGCTGGTGCCGTGGAAGCCGTACCGCCGCACGCCGTGCTCGCGCGCGACGTCGCGGTCGATCGCGTACGTGTAGGCGGCGGCCGGCAGCGCCTGGAAGAACGCCGTGTCGAACACGGCCACGTGCGGCACGTCACCCAGCAGCTCGCGCGCGACCTCGATGCCCTGGACGTTGGCCGGGTTGTGCAGCGGCGCGAGCGGCACGAGGTCGTGGATCGCCGCGACGACGTCGTCGTCGATCACCACCGGCCGGGAGAACCGCTCGCCGCCGTGCACGACCCGGTGCCCGACG
The DNA here is from genome assembly GCA_031180595.1 of Isoptericola sp. Taxonomy (GTDB): domain Bacteria; phylum Actinomycetota; class Actinomycetes; order Actinomycetales; family Cellulomonadaceae; genus Isoptericola. The sequence goes on from JAPSLQ010000004.1 coordinate 7,874, forward strand.
GCGTAGATCCCCGCGTCGGCGAGGCTCGGCCCGATCTCGTCGAACAGCTCGAGCGCCAGGTGCAGCGCCGCCGCGTGGTCCGGCACCTGCTGCTCGCGCTCGGTCGTGTTGCCGCCGTACGTGTGCCGCACGAGGCTGGACGACTCGCCGATGCGCTCGACGATCCCGCTCGCGACCGCCTCACCGCCCACGGGGTTGACGAGCTGGTACTTCAGCGACGACGAGCCCGAGTTGAGCACCAGCACCGACCCGTGCGCCCCGTACGCGCTGTACGGGTTGGGCCGCTCCGACTCCGGGACGATGCTCACGCGGACGCTTCCTCTCCGGGCGCGCTCACGCCCTGGGCCTGGATGGCCGTGATGGCCACGGTGTTGACGATGTCCTGCACGAGGGCGCCGCGCGACAGGTCGTTGACGGGCTTGTTGAGACCCTGCAGGACCGGCCCGACGGCGACCGCGCCCGCCGAGCGCTGGACGGCCTTGTAGGTGTTGTTCCCCGTGTTGAGGTCGGGGAACACGAAGACCGTCGCGCGCCCGGCCACCGACGACTCCGGCAGCTTCGAGGCCGCGACCGACGCGTCGACCGCGGCGTCGTACTGGATCGGTCCCTCGACCGAGAGGTCGGGCCGGCGCTCGCGCACGAGGTCGGTCGCCTCGCGCACCTTGTCGACGTCGGCGCCCGTGCCGGACGTGCCGGTCGAGTACGACAGCATCGCGATGCGCGGCTCGATGCCGAACTGCGCCGCGGTCTCCGCCGACGAGATCGCGATGTCGGCGAGCTCGGTCGCGGTCGGGTCGGGGATGACGGCGCAGTCGCCGTAGGCGAGCACCCGGTCCTCGAGGCACATGAGGAACACCGACGACACGACCGAGACGTCGGGGGCCGTCTTGATGATCTCGAACGACGGCCGGATGGTGTGGGCCGTCGTGTGCGCGGCACCGGAGACCATGCCGTCCGCGAGCCCGAGGTGCACCATCATCGTGCCGAAGTACGACACGTCGGTCACGATCTCGCGCGCCCGCTCGACGGTCATGCCCTTGTGCGCGCGCAGCCGCGCGTACTCGGTCGCCAAGCGCTCGACGTGCTCGGGGTCGGTGGGCGAGAGCACCGCCGCGGCGGCGATGTCGAGCCCCAGCTCGGCGGCGCGGTGCCGGATCCGGGTCTCGTCGCCGAGGATCACCAGGTCGGCGATGCCCCGGGCCAGCACGGTCGACGCCGCGCGCAGGATGCGGTCGTCGTCGCCCTCGGGCAGGACGACCCGGCGCCGGTCGCCGCGCGCCCGCTCGATCAGCTCGTACTCGAACATCAGCGGCGTGACGACCGGCGTGCGCGGCACGTCGAGCCGCGCGAGCAGGGCCTCGCCGTCGACGGACCGCTCGAAGAGCGCGAGCGCGGTGTCGATCTTGCGGGTCGACGCCGCGGTGACCGCACCGCGCGTGCCGGCCGCGGCCCCGGCCGCCCGGAAGGTGCCGAGCTGCGTCGTGATGATCGGCACGTGCGGCTCGAGCGCGGCCACGAGCCGCGCCGACGCGCCCTCGGGCACGTACCCGCCCGTCAGCACGATGCCCGCGATCGACGGGAACGACGTCGCGCTCTGCACGGCGAGCAGCCCGAGCACGACGTCGGTCCGGTCGCCCGGGGTGATGACCACCGCGCCGTCGGTCAGCCGGCCGAGCATGTGCTCGAACGTCATGGCGCCCACGAGCAGGTCGAGCGCCTCGCGCCCGAGCAGGTCGGGGTCCCCGTGCAGCAGCTCGCCACCGACGGCGCGCCGCAGCTGCTCGACGGTCGGGGCCTGCAGGAACGGCTCCTCGGGGATGGCCCACACCGGGAGGTCCGCGTCGCCGGCCAGTCCCGCGAGGTCGACGTCGCCCGCGACGTCGCGGCCGGCCTCGGCCCACTCGGAGCGGTTCACGACGACGCCGACCGGCTGCGCGTGGTTGGCGTGCAGCTCGCCGAGGCTGAGGCGCACGAGCGTGCGCACCTCCTCGGGGGAGCGCCCGCGGCCCGAGACCACGAGCAGGACGGGTGAGCCGAGGTTGGCCGCGACGCGCGCGTTGAAGGCCAGCTCCGTGGCCCCGGAGACGTCCGTGTAGTCGGTCCCGACCACGACGACGGCGTCGCACCGCGCCGCGACCTCGTGGTACCGGGCGACGATGCGCGACAGCGCCGCCTCGGGGTCCGCGTGGACGTCCTCGTAGGTGACGCCGACGGACTCCTCGTAGGACAGGCCGACGCCGTCGTGCTCGAGCAGCATCTCGAGCACGTGGTCCCGCTCGGCCGGGGTCGCGTCGTCGTGCGGGCGCGAGCTCACGCGCGAGACGGCGCGGAACACCCCGACGCGCTGGACCTGACGGACCAGGAGGTCGAGCACGCCGAGCGCGACGGCCGACTTGCCGGTCTCGCCCTCGGGCGACGCGATGTAGATGCTTCGGGTCCTGCTGTTCGATGTCATGCGCTCACTCGTTGTCGCCGCCGGTGTCCTGCGCGCCCGCGTACTGCGGGCCGCCTTCCGAGGTCGCGGTCTGGCCGACGTCGGGCCACACCCAGTCGCGGACCTCGGGGATGTCCTCGCCGTGCTCGCGGGTCCAGGCACGGGCGCGCAGCCGGGCGTCGACCATCTTCTGGCGCAGCCCCGCCTGCGCCTGGCCCAGCCCGGGCACGCGGTCGATGACGTCGATGACGAGGTGGTACCGGTCGACGTCGTTGAGCATCACCATGTCGAACGGCGTCGTCGTCGTGCCCTCCTCCTTGTACCCGCGCACGTGGAGGTTCGCGTGGCCGCGCCGGCGGTACGTGAGGCGGTGGATCAGCCACGGGTAGCCGTGGTAGGCGAAGACGATCGGCCTGTCGCTGGTGAAGAGGCCGTCGAACTCGGTGTCCGACATGCCGTGCGGGTGCTCGCGCTCGTCCTGCAGCCGCATGAGGTCCACGACGTTGACCACCCGGACCTTCAGGTCGGGCAGCTCGCGCCGCAGGATGTCGGCCGCGGCGAGGACCTCGAGCGTCGGGACGTCGCCCGCGGCCGCGAGGACGACGTCGGGGTCCTCGCCGGGCACCTCCGTGCCCGCCCACTCCCAGATGCCCAGGCCGCGCGTGCAGTGCTCGATCGCGTCCTCCATCGACAGGAACTGGGGCGCCGGCTGCTTGCCCGCCACCACGACGTTGACGTACTGCCGGCTGCGCAGGCAGTGGTCGTACGTGCTCAGCAGCGTGTTGGCGTCCGGCGGGAGGTACACACGGACGATCTCGGCCTTCTTGTTGACGACGTGGTCGATGAAGCCCGGGTCCTGGTGGCTGAAGCCGTTGTGGTCCTGGCGCCACACGTGGCTCGACAGCAGGTAGTTGAGGCTCGCGATCGGCCGCCGCCACGGGATGTGGTTCGTGACCTTGAGCCACTTGGCGTGCTGGTTGAACATCGAGTCGACGATGTGGATGAACGCCTCGTAGCAGTTGAACAGGCCGTGCCGCCCGGTGAGCAGGTAGCCCTCGAGCCATCCCTGGCACTGGTGCTCCGAGAGCATCTCCATGACGCGGCCCGCGCGGGCCAGGTGCTCGTCGACCTCGGGCCCGACGATCTCGGCGTCCCACTGCTTGTCGGTGGCGTCGTAGACGGCCTGCAGGCGGTTCGACGCCGTCTCGTCGGGCCCGAAGATCCGGAAGTTGTCCGGGTTGCGGCGGATCACGTCGGTGAGCCACGCCCCGAGGACGCGCGGCGCCTCGGCGACGGCGCCGGCGGGCGCGGGGACGTCGACCGCGTAGTCGCGGAAGTCCGGCAGGCGCAGGTCGCGCAGCAGCAGACCGCCGTTGGCGTGCGGGTTGTCGCTCATCCGCAGGGGGCCCGCCGGCGTGACCGCGGCGATGTCGTCGAGCAGGCGGCCGTCGTCGCCGAACAGCTCCTCGGGGCGGTACGAGCGCAGCCAGTCCTCGAGCGTGCGCAGGTGCTCCTCGGTGTCGCGGGCGCTCGCGAGCGGCACCTGGTGCGCGCGCCACGAGCCGGTCGTCTTCTTGCCGTCGATCTCGGCGGGGCCCGACCAGCCCTTGGGCGTGCGGAAGACGATCATCGGCCAGCGCGGGCGCGACAGGTCGCCGTCGGCGGCGCGGGCCTTGATCGCCGCGATCTCGTCGAGCACCTCGTCGAGGAGCGCCGCGAACCGGCGGTGCACCTCGGCGGGTGGCTCGTCCGGGTCGTACCCGCCCTCGAAGAAGTACGGCTCGTGCCCGTAGCCGACCATGAGGTCGCGCAGCTCGTCGGCGGGGATGCGGTCCAGGACCGTCGGGTTCGCGATCTTGTACCCGTTGAGGTGCAGGATCGGCAGCACGACGCCGTCCTGCGCGGGGTTGAGGAACTTGTTGGAGTGCCAGCTCGTGGCGAGGGGGCCGGTCTCGGCCTCGCCGTCGCCCACGACGGCGGCCACGAGCAGGTCGGGGTTGTCGAACGCCGCGCCGTACGCGTGGCTCAGCGCGTAGCCGAGCTCGCCGCCCTCGTGGATCGACCCGGGCGTCTCGGGCGCCACGTGCGACGGGATCCCGCCCGGGAACGAGAACTGCCTGAACAGCCGGCGCATGCCCTCGGCGTCCTGGGTGACGTCCGAGTAGACCTCGGAGTAGGTCCCCTCGAGGTAGGCGCTCGCCACCAGGCCGGGGCCCCCGTGGCCGGGTCCGGTGATGTAGATCGTCGACTGCTCGCGCGCCTTGATCGCGCGCGACAGGTGCGCGTAGAGGAACGTCAGTCCCGGCGTCGTGCCCCAGTGCCCGAGCAGGCGCGGCTTGACGTGGTCGCGCGTGAGCGGCTCGCGCAGCAGCGGGTTGTCGAGCAGGTAGATCTGGCCGACCGACAGGTAGTTGGCGGCCCGCCACCACCGGTCGAGACGCTCGAGGTCGCCGGGGGAGAGCTCCGCGACGCCCGTGGAGCGCCAGGCGGACGAGCTCGTGGTCGTGGTGGTCATCGCGCGCTCCCTGGGAGTGGGGGACCGGGATCGGCGGGCCGCGGCCCGCCGCGCCTTCATTCCACCCCAGGCACCGCCGCGGCGCAGCACGACGGGCGGACCGGGCGAGTGACATCGATCTGGCAGGTCGTCAGGTGCGTGCACCGATTCCGGCGCACGGGTCCCGGGCGGATACCGTGGAGCCGTGACCAGCCCGGTGCCCGCGCGCAGGTCGTTCTGGGCGGTGGCCACCCAGCCCCGCATGATCGGCATCCTGCTCCTTCTCCTCCTCGCCGCCGCCGCGTGCGCGCGCCTGGGGGTCTGGCAGCTCGACCGCGCGTACGAGCGCGCCCAGCTGGCCGCCCAGCAGGAGGCGGCCGAGGCGCGGGCGTCCGGACCCTCCGGGCTCGGCGAGCTGCTCCCGCCGCAGACCGGCTTCCCCGGCGAGCTCGTCGGTCGGGAGGTGTGGGTCAGCGGCACCTACGAGGCCGAGGGCCAGATGCTCGTCACGGGCCGCGCGCTCGACGGCCGGACCGGCTACCTGGTTCTCACGCCCCTGCGGGTGTCCGACGACGGCACGTCCGGCGAGTCGTGGGCGGCGCTGTCCGGTGCGCCGGTGCTGCCGGTGGTGCGCGGCTGGGTCGCCTCGCCCGACGAGGCGTCCGCGCTCGCGGTGCCCGACGGCGAGGTCCGCGTGACCGGGTGGCTGCAGGCGTCGGAGTCGACGTCGGGCGTACCGGCCGGCGAGGACGACCGTGCCGACCAGGGCGGCCCGCCGACGACGGACGCGATCGCCACGGGCGCGCTCGTGAACAGGTGGGGCGGGCCCATCTACACGGGGTACGTGGTGCTCACGTCGTCCGACCCTGAGCAGGTGCCGCCCGCCGAGGGCGGCCCCGCGCCGCTGCCCCGCCCGGTGATCGAGGGCGGCTCGGGCGTCAACCTGCAGAACGTCTTCTACGCGCTGCAGTGGTGGGTGTTCGGGCTGTTCGCGGTCGCGCTGTGGGTGCGGCTCGTGCGCGACGAGATGGCGGGCGGGCGTCCAGCGGGGCCCCGGCGCCGGGACACGGGCTCGGACGACCCGGTCGGCGCGGGCATCGCCGGCCTGCCCGGCTGACGGGCACGGGCCGGCCCGGGCCCGTCAGCCCGCCGGAAGGCGCTCGCGCAGCTCGCGTGCGGCCCGCTCCGGGTCCGTCGCCTGCGTCAGGGCGCGCACGACGACGATCCGCTCCGCCCCGGCGTCGAGCACCGCGTCGAGGCGCTCCGCGTCGATGCCGCCGATCGCGAACCACGGCGTGGACGGACGGGCGGCGGCGACCTCGCGCAGGAGCTCGAGCCCCACGGCGGCGCGCCCCGGCTTGGTCGGGGTGGCCCACAGCGGTCCGACGCAGAAGTAGTCGACGTCCGGGTCGGCGTCGGCGGCCGACGCCTGCGCCGCCGAGTGGGTCGAGCGCCCGAGGACCGGCCCGGGCCCGAGCAGCGTGCGCACGGCGGCGACCGGGAGGTCGCGCTGCCCCGTGTGCACGACGGGTGCGCCCGTGAGGGACGCGACGTCGGCACGGTCGTTGACCGCCCACAGCGCGCCGTGCTCGGTCGCCACCCGCGCGACGAGCTCCTGCAGCTCGAGCTCGCGCGCGACGTCGAGCGTCTTGTCCCGCAGCTGCACGACGTCGACCCCTCCCGCGAGCACCGCGTGCAGGAAGTCCTCGAGGTCGCCGCGGTCCTCGCGCGCGTCGGTGCACAGGTAGAGGCGTGCGGCCCGGAGGCGGGTGCGCAGGTCGGCGCCGGCCGTCGCGGGTCCGGTGGACGAGGTCGTGGTCACGGCGGCCAGCGTAGCCACCGGCCTCGGTAGGGTGGACCCCGCACGGGAGCCCCGGCCGGGGCTGAGAGGGCGCGGAGCGCCGACCGTCGAACCTGATCTGGGTCATGCCAGCGAAGGGAGCGCAGCATGGAGACGTCGACCGGCTCGACGACCGACGTCGTCGTCGTGGGTGCCGGGATCGTCGGCGCCGCGGTGGCGTGGCGTGCCGCGCGTGCGGGGCTCGAGGTCACCGTGCTGGACCCGGCGCCCGGTGACGGCGCCACGCGGGCGGCCGCAGGCATGCTCGCCCCGGTCAGCGAGACGTGGTTCGGCGAGGAGGCGGCGGTCCGGCTCGGCCTCGCCGGGCAGGCCGCGTGGCCCGGCTTCGCCGAGGAGCTGGCCGCCGAGACCGGGACGGACCCGGGGCTGCGGTCGACCGGCACGCTCGTCGTCGCCTACGACGCCGACGACGCCGCGCACCTGCGCCGCTGGCTCGCGCTGCACGCACGCTGGTCGCTCGGGTCGGTCGAGCTCGGCCCGGCCGAGGCCCGCCGGCGCGAGCCCTTGCTCGGGGCGCGCTCGAGCGGCGCCGCGTGGGTGCCGGACGACCACGTCGCGGACCCGCGCGCGACCCACGCCGCGCTCATGTCCGCCCTGCGCGCCCGCCGCGAGGCCTGCGTCGTGCGCCGGGCGGCCGCACGCCTCGCGCTGGACGTGCGCGGCGCCGTCGCCGGCGTGGTCGACGACGCCGGGCGGACGCACCGGGCCGGTGCGGTCGTCCTCGCGTCGGGGTGGCGCGCGGCCGAGCTCGTGTCCGGCCTGCCCGTCGCGGTCCCGGTGCGGCCGGTGCGCGGCCAGACGCTGCGCCTCGACGCCGGACCCGAGGGGGCGCCCGCGCACGTGGTGCGCGGCATCGTGCAGGGGCGGCCGGTGTACGTGGTGCCGCGGGCGCCCGGCACGGGGCGGGGCCCCGGCGCGACGCCCGAGCACCGCGAGGTCGTCGTCGGCGCGACCAGCGAGGAGGGGCCCGACGACCGCCGGGCCGCCGCCGGCGGGGTGTTCGCGCTCCTGCGGGACGCCCGCGCGCTGCTGCCCGCCCTGGACGAGGCCGCGCTCGTCGAGGCGACGCCGCGGGCACGGCCCGGGACGCCCGACAACCTCCCGCTCGTCGGCCCGACCGACGTGCCCGGGCTGCACCTGGCCGCCGGCCACTACCGCAACGGGGTGCTCCTCGCGCCCCTCACCGCCGAGGCCGTGGTCGCCGGGCTGGAGGGCGACGACCCGCCGCCCGCGCTCGCGGCCGCCGACCCGCGCCGCTTCGCGCCCGCGACCCCTCCGACCCCTCTGCCTGGAGCCTGACCCATGAGCACACCCACACCGAGCCCGACCGCCGTCGTCAACGGTGAGCCGTACGCGCTCGCCGCCGGGACGACGGTCGACCGCCTCGTCGCCGAGCTGCTCCCCGGCTGCGTCGTCGACGGCGCCCCGCAGGGCGTCGCCGTCGCGATCGACGACGCCGTCGTGCCGCGCAGCCTCTGGCCCACGACGACGGTGGAGCCCGGCGCGCGCGTCGAGGTCGTCACCGCGGTGCAGGGCGGGTGAGCGCCGTGACGCTGAGCATCGCCGGGGTCGAGCTCGGGTCGCGGCTCGTCATGGGCACGGGCGGGGCGCCCAGCCTCATGGCGCTCGAGGGCGCGCTCGTGGCGTCGGGGACGGAGCTCACGACCGTCGCGATGCGCCGTGTGGCCCGCCCTCGGCCCGGTGCGCCGGCCGACGACGGCTCGGTGTGGGGCCTGCTCGCGCGGCTCGGCATCCGGGCCTTGCCCAACACGGCCGGGTGCTTCTCGGTGCGCGAGGCCGTCCTCACGGCGCGGCTCGCACGCGAGGCGTGCGGGACCGACTGGGTCAAGCTCGAGGTGATCGCCGACGACGTGACCCTGCTGCCCGACCCGGTCGGCCTGCTCGAGGCGGCCGACGAGCTCGTCCGCGACGGGTTCGTCGTCCTGCCCTACACCAACGACGACCCGGTCCTCGCCCGGCGGCTCGAGGACGTCGGGTGCGCCGCCGTCATGCCGCTCGGCGCGCCGATCGGCTCAGGCCTCGGGATCCTCAACCCGCGCAACATCGAGGCCATCGCCGCCGCCGCCCGGGTCCCGGTCATCCTGGACGCCGGCATCGGCACCGCGTCCGACGCGGCGCAGGCGATGGAGCTCGGCTGCGACGGGGTGCTGCTCGCGACGGCGGTGACGCGCGCCGCGGACCCCGTGCGCATGGCGCGGGCGATGCGGCTGGCCGTCGAGGCGGGGTACGACGCGCGCGGGGCGGGGCGCATCCCGCGCCGCGAGCAGGCGCTGGCGTCGTCGCCGCCCGACGGGCGCATGGCGGTGGGGGACCGCCCGGGGAACCTCGACCTGGCTCTGTAGCTCCGGCAACGTCGGTGCTGACTCTTTCCTCGAGCGGCCGGTTTACGGAAAGAGTCAGCACGCACGTTGCGGACCTGTGGATGATGACGGCCGGATGGGTGGTGCCTCTGGTGTCCTGGCCGCGTGCCTCGCCGCGCCGAACCCGTACCCCCGGAGGTGCTGCGTGTCGCGCGGCACCAGGAGGGGCTCGTCACGCTGCGCCAGTGCCTGGCGCGCGGCATGACCGCCAGGCAGGTCACGCGACGGGCCGAGCGCAAGGAGTGGGAGCGCGTCGCTCGCGGCGTGTACGACACCGGGACCGTGCAGCCGGAGACGCTGTCGGCCGCCTACGACCACCGGAGGAGAAGGACCGCGCTTCTCGGCCCGCTCGCGCACCCCGGGGCGGCGGCGGTGGGCGTCTCGGCGCTGGTTCTGCACGGCGTCCACGGTGCACCGATCGAGTTCGAGCCTGAGGTCGCCGTCGGGCTGGCACGGCCGCGGCTGGGCGACGGTCCGGTGCGGGTGCGCCGGATCCTCGTGCCGGAGACGGTCGAGGTCGACGGAGTTCCGTGCGCGCCCCTCGTCGACGCGTTCGCGCTCGCCGTCCCGCAGGTCGGCCGGCTCGACGCCGTCGCGATGCTCGACTCCGCGCGTCACCAGGGTCTGCTCTCGGACGAGGGCCTCAGGAGGGCGTGCCACGCCACCACGGGCCGTCCTGGGACCCGGCGCAGCCGGGAATGGTGGGGGCAGTCCGATCCGCGGGCGGAGTCACCGGCCGAGTCGTGGGCGCGACTGACGTGCGCCGACCGTGGGTGCCCGCCCGACACGCTGCAGCTGTGGGTCGTGAACAGCCGTGGAGACCGGTTGGCACGCGTCGACATGGCGTGGGCCCTCCCCGGCGGCGGGGTGCTCCTGGTCGAGATCGACGGACGGGAGGTGCACAGCCGGCCGGAGGCGCTCGTGGGGGATCGGCGCCGCCAGAACCGGATCGACACACGCAGCACCGTCGTGCGGCGCTTCACCGGCTCCGAGGCGCGCGACGGGACGGCGGCCGCCGAGGTTCGTCAGGTTCTGACGGCCGCCCGCTGGACCCCGCGCCCTGTGCCTGACGACGTCGCCTACTGCATCGAGCGTGCTGGTTTCGTCCCCAAGCCCTGGCTATGAGGAAGGTTCCAGCACGGGGGTTGCGTCGTCAGTAGGTGGGTACCGACGGGTCGACCTCGCGCGACCATGCCGCGATCCCGCCGGCCACCTCGCGGGCGTCCAGGCCGGCGTCGCGCAGGACGGCCGCCACCCGCGCGGCGCGGGGGCCGGCCTTGCACACCACGTGCACGGGCCTGCCACCGGCCCGCCGGGCGACGTCGGCGACGGCGTCGTCGGCGCGGTGCGGTTCGGTGAACGTCGTCGAGGGGACGACGTGGGCGCCGTCGAACGCCGCCACGGCGACCTCCCACGGCTCGCGCACGTCGAGGACGAACGGCTCGGGCGCGTCCCCGGACGCGGCGGCCGCCCGCAGCTCGGCCAGCTCGCGCGGCGCGGTCGTCGCTGTGCCCGGCGAGCCGGTCGTGGGCGCGGGCGCCGGGGACAGGCCGCAGAACGTCGCGTACGCGGCGTCGTCGGGCAGCGCGGTGACGGGGGAGCGGGTCGGGTCGCGACGCACGGTCAGGTGCCGCCAGGTGAGCTCGAGCGCGTCGTGCACGGCCAGGCGGCCGAGCAGCGTGCGCCCCGCGCCGGTGATCAGCTTGACCGCCTCGGTCGCCATGACCGAGCCGATCGTGCCGCACAGCGCGCCGAGCACGCCGCCCGTCGCGCAGTCGGGCGCGAGCGCGGGCGGCGGCGGCTCGGGGAACACGTCGCGGTAGGTCACGCCCTCGGCGGCGCCGGGCGGGGCCGCCCAGAACGTCGACACCTGACCCTGGAAGCGGTAGATGCCGCCCCAGACGACCGGGACGCCCGCCAGCTCGGCCGCGTCGGAGACGAGGTAGCGGGTCGTGAAGTTGTCCGAGCCGTCGAGGACGACGTCGTAGCCGGTCAGCAGGTCGACCGCGTTGCCGGAGCGCAGGCGCTCGCGGTGCTCGACGACGCGCACGCCCGGGTTGACGTCGGCGAGGGCTGCCGCGGCCGACGCCGTCTTGGGCGTGCCGACGTCCGAGGTGCCGTGCAGGACCTGCCGCTGCAGGTTGGAGGCGTCCACGACGTCGTCGTCGACGACGCCGATCGTGCCCACGCCCGCCGCGGCGAGGTACAGCAGGGCGGGGCTGCCGAGCCCGCCCGCGCCGACCACGAGCACCCGGGCCGCGGCCAGCCTGCGCTGACCCTCGATCCCGATGCCCGGCAGCGACACGTGCCGGGCGTACCGGGCGAGCTCGTCGGCCCGCAGCTCCGGTCCCGGTTCGACCAGGGGAGGAAGCGTCACGGCAACGAGGGTAGTTGCCGATCCGCCGGTCGGACGCGGGCTACTCGTGCTGCCAGCTGTGCCACAGCCGCGCGTACTCGCCCTCCGCGGCCACGAGCTCGTCGTGCGGGCCGATCTCGGTGATCCGCCCGCCGTCGACGACGGCGACACGGTCGGCGTCGTGCGCGGTGTGCAGCCGGTGCGCGATCGCCACGACCGTGCGACCGGTGAGGACCGCGTTGAGCGAACGCTCGAGGTGGCGTGCGGCGCGCGGGTCCAGCAGCGACGTCGCCTCGTCGAGCACGAGCGTGTGCGGGTCGAGCAGCACGAGCCGCGCGAGCGCCACCTGCTGCGCCTGCGCGGGTGTGAGGCTGTGACCGCCCGAGCCGACCTCGGTCTCGAGGCCCTCGGGCAGCACCGCGGCCCACTCGCGCGCGTCGACCGCGCCGAGCGCCTCCCAGAGCTTCTCGTCCGACGCCGAGGTGTCCGCGAGCCGGAGGTTCTCCGCGAGCGTGCCGACGAAGACGTGGTGCTCCTGCGTCACGAGGGCCACGTGCTTGCGCAGGTCCTCGAGCGGCAGCTCGACGAGCGGCACGCCGCCCACCGTGACCGACCCGCCCGTGGGCGGGTGGATGCCCGCGAGCATGCGCCCGAGCGTCGACTTCCCGGCGCCCGAGGGTCCGACGACGGCGAGCCGCTCGCCGGGCCGCAGGTCCAGGTCGATGCCGTGCAGCACGTCGTGGCCCTCGCGGTACGCGTAGCGCACCCCGTGCGCGCGCACCTCGTCCGACTCGGGGACGGCGGTGCCGGCCTCCCGGTCCGGAGCCACCAGGCCGACGCCGACGAGGCGTGCGAGCGCGACGGCCGCGACCTGCAGCTCGTCGAGCCAGAACACGAGGTCGAACACCGGCCCGCCGAGCTGGTGCGCGTAGAGCGCGATCGTCGCGACGGTGCCGACCGTCGTCAGGTCCTGCGACGCGAGCCACGCGCCCCACAGCACGACGACGATCGGCGCGACCGCGACCGCGGCGTCGAGCGACGGGATCAGCCGGAGCCGCAGCGCGAGCGTGTACTTCTCGGCCTCGAACGTCTCGGTGAGGTCCCGGCGCAGCCGACGGCGGACCTTCGCGCCGAGGTGCAGCGCGTCCGTGGTCCGCGCGCCCTCGACCGCCTCGGTGATCGTGCCGTTGACCGTCGCGTACGCGGCCGACTCGCGCAGGTAGCCGGGCGTGGCGCGCTTGAGGTACCAGCGCGTCGCGACCCAGATGAGCGGCACCCCGGACAGCAGGCCGAACGCGACGAGCGGGTCGGTCAGGAACGAGGCGACGACCGTGAGCCCGATCGTCACGATGCACACGAGGACTCGCGGCACGCCGAACCGGACCGCGTGCTGGAGCTTGTTGACGTCGTTCGTGGTGCGGGCCACGAGGTCGCCCGTGCCGGCCTTCTCGACGACGGACAGCGGCAGCCTGGTCACGGTGCTCATGAACTCCTCGCGGAGCTCGGCGAACACCTCCTCGCCGAACACCATCGACACCTTCTGCGCGAACCGCGTCACCACGGCCTGCGCCACGACGGCGCCCACCAGCACGAGCGCGAGCATGTCGACGTGGCCGAGCGTGGTGCCGGCGGCCACCTCGTCGATGATCCGGCCGAGCAGGAACGGGCCGGCGAGACCTGCCACGGCCGCGACGGTGTGCAGCGCGGCGATCGACCCGAGCGCGCGGCGGTGGCGGCGGAAGAGCCGGCTCACGGTGCGGTTGACCTCGGCGCGGTCGGCGATGGGCAGCAGGTTCGCGCCCGCCGTCGACGTCGCCGCGGGCGTGCTCGCGCTCATCGCGTCGCTCCTTCCAGCTCGTCGGTGGTGCCGGTCGTCTCGTCGGTGGTCGTCACGTCGGGGTCCTCGGCCATGCTGCGCCCGACGACGGCGCGGTAGCGGGCGCCGAGCTCGTCGTCGCGGTCGAGCAGCTCGGCGTGCGTGCCCGACGCGGTGACGCGCGCGTCGTCGTCGAGCAGGACGACCTCGTCGAGGTGGTCGAGCACGAGCGGGCTGGCGGTGACCACCAGCGTGGTGCGCCCGCGGCGCACGGCCGCGACGCGCTCGGCGATGCGTGCCTCGGTGTGCGCGTCGACGGCGCTCGTGGGCTCGACGAGCACGAGGATCTCGGGCTCGGTCAGCAGCGCGCGGGCGAGCGCGACGCGCTGGCGCTGCCCGCCGGACAGCGACCGGCCCTTCTCGGGCAGCTCGCCCGCGAGACCGCCGGGCACGCTGTCGAGCACGTCGTGCGCGTCGGCCGCGAAGAGCGCGCCCAGGAGCTCGGCCTCGGACGCGCGCCCGCGCGCGTCGAGCTCCTCGCCCAGGATGCCGGAGAACAGGTGCGGCGTGGCCTCGGAGACCACGACGCGGTGCCGCAGCGTCTCCTTGTCGAGGTCGGCGAGCAGCACCCCGCCCAGCCGGACGGGCGTCGCGGCCTCGGCGTCGTCGTCGAACCGCCCCAGGCGGACGGCGACGCGCGCCGACGCGTCGGGGTCCGCCGAGACGAGGCCCACGACCCGGCCGGGCCGCAGCACGAGGCCGCTCGTCTCGTCGACGAGCTCCGAGCCCGCGGGCGGGGCGTCCGCCGGCGACGCGGGCTGCGGCGTCGCCTCGGTGACCTCCAGGACGCCGAGGATCTTGCGCGAGGACACGACCGCGCGGATGACCATCTGGAGCATCTGCGTGGCGATCTGCACCGGCCACGAGAGGAACGCCGCGTACCCGTAGTAGGCGACGAGCTGGCCGCTCGTGATGTCGCCCACGACGGCGGCACGGGCGCCGAGCCACAGCACGAGCGCGACGAGCAGCCCCGGCAGGAGGACCTGGAGGCCGTCGAGCACCGACTGCAGCACCGCGACCCGCACGCCCTGGCGCCGGACCTCCTGCGACTGGCGCGCGTACCGCCCCGCGAACACGTCCTCGCCGCCGATGCCGCGCAGGATGCGCAGGCCCGAGACGGTGTCCGAGCCGAGAGCGGTGAGGCGGCCCGTCGCCTCGCGGTGCGTGCCCTGGCGCGACTGCAGCGGCTTGACCAGGAGCGCGAGGACTCCGGCGACGACCGGGATGCCGAGCGTGAGCACGAGGCCGAGCGTCAGGTTCTGCGAGAGCACCACGACCGCGACCGCGACGTACGCGAGGACTCCGCCGGCGAACCGGCCCGCCATCGCGAACATGTCACCCACGCGCAGGGCGTCGTTGGCGACGGCCGCGACGACCTCGCCCGTGGGCAGCCGGCGTGTGATCGCGTGCCCCGCGCGCGATGCCTTGTCCCCGATGAGCTGGGAGAACGAGAACGCCGCGCGCAGCCAGTTCTCGACGTCCCAGGTGTGGCTGAAGACGCCGGCGACGACGATGACCGCCGCGGCGCCGAGCATCGCGCCGCACCACGCCCACAGCTCGGGGCCGAACCCGTGGGCGAGTCCCTCGTCGATCGCCCGGCCGAGCAGCAGCGGCGCCGCGGCCGAGGCGAGCATCGCGACGACGCCCACGAGGAGCGACTTCGCGAGCACGTCGCGCTGCCGCCACGCCTGCCACGCGAGCAGGCGCGCCGGGGACGCGACGGGAGGGGTGCCCGTGTCGGGCAGGGGAAGGGGGCGCACGATCACCCAGCGTAGGCAGCGCCACCGACACGGGGCACCCGTTTTTCCTCGCCTACGATGCTCAGGTGACCTCGCCGCAGCAGCCCGCCCCCACGCCGACCGCCGACCAGGCCGCGACCGCGATCCGCAAGGCCCGCGGCGCGCTGTCCCGCTACCGGTTCATGGCGGTCCTCACGGGCGTGATGCTGCTGGTGCTGTGCGTCGAGATGTTCTTCAAGTACGTGGTGCCCGTCGACGCCGTCGTCGACTACATGGGCTGGGTGCCGTTCGCGCACGGATGGATCTACGTCGTGTACCTCGTCACGGTGCTCGACCTGTGGGCCAAGATGCGCTGGGGCTTCGGGCGCCTCGCCACGATGGTGCTCGCCGGCGTCGTGCCGGTGATGTCGTTCGTCCTCGAGAAGAAGGTGCACTCCGAGGCCGACGCCAAGCTCGCCGCGCTCGCCGAGCGCTACGCGACCGGGAACTGACCACGGCTCTGCAGGGGGACACACAGCCATGCGTTCACGACTCGTCACAGCCGTCGTGCTGTCCGCGGCACTCCTGACCGGATGCACGGGAGGTGACGGCGCCTCGGACGCGACGCCGGAGCCGGCCGGCACGCAGGCCGGTGCGGAGGGGACCGCGCAGGCCGACGGCACCGCGGGCACCGGCCCGGGATCGGCGTCGGCGGCCGACGCCGTGATGGCCGAGCAGACCCTCGCCACGCCGCACGGCGGCGGCGAGGCCCACGGCGGTGAGGTCACCGTCGCCCTCCGGTCCGTGGAGGTCGCCGGCGGCACGATGACGGTGCGGTGGGCGCTCACGTGGTCCGACGACGACGCGCCGGCCGACGCGGGGGCCAACTACTACGACATGGGGATCGTGCCCGTCACCACCGTCACCGACCGGGAGAACCTCAAGGCGTACCGGCCGTTCTGCACGGAGGGCTCGTGGCAGCCGGACACCGAGTCGGTGGGGGACCGGGCGGCCGCGCAGAGCCGCTGCCAGGCCACCATGCTGGTGTCGCCGCTCGAGAACGTCTTCTTCAAGTTCCCCAACCACGGCACGGTCGAGGCGTGGGCGGTCCTGCCGGCGCCCGAGGGTCGTCCCGAGACGGTCGACGTGGCCCCGGCGGAGGGCCTGCCCCTCTTCACGGGCGCGACCGTCACCTACCTCGACGAGGAGTGAGCATGTCGCGCAGCGGTAGCGCGGCCGTCGTGGCCGCGGTCTTCCTGCTCGGCACGGGCGTCCCCGTCGCGCACGCAGCGCTCCCGCACGAGGCCTCGCCGGCGCCGTCGGGTGCCGGGGAGCCGGACCCGGAGCTCGTGGCCGAGGCGGCCGAGCATCTCGCGCAGGACCGCGAGCGGATCGAGGGCGTCGAGATCACTCCCGAGATGCGCGCGGCCGCGGTCCTGGACCTGCGTGCGGAGGACGCGACGTTCGACCTGCGGCCCGACGACTCGACGACCTCGCTCGAGACGGCGCGCACCGAGGAGGAGGACACGGTCGTCACGCTGACCTCGGACCTGCTGTTCGAGTTCGGGTCGGCCGATCTCACGCCCGCCGCGCGCGACGCGGTCACGGCGCTCGCCGACGACATCCCCGAGGGTGCCGCGATCGAGGTCGACGGGCACACGGACTCGGTCGGCAGCGAGGAGCTGAACCTCGACCTGTCGCAGCGGCGGGCCGACGCGGTCGCCGACGTGCTGCGCGCGGCGCGCGCCGACCTCGAGCTCACGGTCACCGGCCACGGGGAGTCCCAGCCGGTCGCGGAGAACGAGGTCGGCGGCGAGGACAACCCCGCCGGCCGTGCCCTGAACCGCCGGGTCGAGGTGACGTACCCGACGTCGTGACCGCCCACGGGCCGCGACTATCCTGGGACGGTGACGTCGCCCGCCACCGCCCCCTCCGCCTCCTCGACTTCGCCCGCCTCGACGGCGCCCGCCACGCCGCGGCCCGTCCTCGTGGTCGACTTCGGCGCCCAGTACGCGCAGCTCATCGCGCGTCGCGTCCGTGAGGCCAGCGTCTACTCCGAGATCGTGCCGCACACCTGGTCGGTCGAGCAGATGCTCGCCAAGGACCCGGCCGCGATCATCCTCTCCGGCGGGCCGTCGTCGGTCTACGCGACGGGTGCACCGTTCGTCGACCCGGCGCTGTTCGACGCCGGGGTCCCCGTGCTCGGCATCTGCTACGGCTTCCAGGCCATGGCCAAGGCGCTCGGCGGCGAGGTCGCCCAGACCGGCCTGCGGGAGTACGGCGGCACCGAGGTCGAGGTGTGCTCGGCAGGCGTCCTGCTCGCGGGCACGCCCGACCACCAGACCACGTGGATGAGCCACGGCGACGCGGTGCACGCCGCGCCGGAGGGCTTCGAGGTGCTCGCGACGTCGGCCGGCTCGCCGGTCGCGGCGTTCGAGGACCGCGGCCGCCGGCTCTTCGGCGTGCAGTGGCACCCCGAGGTCAAGCACTCCGCGCACGGGCAGACGATCCTCGAGCACTTCCTCTACGAGGGCGCCGGGCTGGCTCCCGAGTGGACGGCCGGCAACGTCATCGCCGACCAGGTCGAGGCCATCCGCAAGCAGGTGGGCGACGCCCGCGTCATCTGCGGGCTGTCGGGCGGCGTGGACTCGTCGGTCGCCGCCGCGCTGGTGCAGAAGGCCGTCGGCGACCAGCTGACCTGCGTCTTCGTCGACCACGGGCTGCTGCGCGAGGGCGAGGCCGAGCAGGTCGAGCGCGACTTCGTCGCCGCGACCGGCGTCAACCTGGTGGTCCGCGACGAGCGCAAGCGCTTCCTGGACGCGCTCGCCGGGCACAGCGACCCGGAGACCAAGCGCAAGATCATCGGCCGTGAGTTCATCCGCGTCTTCGAGGACGCGGCGCGTGACATCGTCGCCGACGCCGGGGCGCACGGGGAGCAGGTCAAGTTCCTCGTCCAGGGCACGCTCTACCCCGACGTCGTCGAGTCCGGCGGCGGCGAGGGCGCGGCGAACATCAAGTCCCACCACAACGTGGGCGGCCTGCCCGACGACCTGCAGTTCGAGCTCGTCGAGCCGCTGCGCACCCTGTTCAAGGACGAGGTGCGTGCGGTGGGGCTCGAGCTGGGCGTGCCGGAGGGCATCGTGTGGCGCCAGCCGTTCCCGGGTCCGGGCCTGGGGATCCGCATCGTCGGCGAGGTCACGGCCGAGCGGCTCGAGATCCTGCGCAAGGCCGACGCGATCGCGCGCGAGGAGCTCACGCGCGCGGGCCTGGACCGCGACATCTGGCAGTGCCCGGTCGTGCTGCTCGCCGACGTCCGCTCCGTGGGCGTCCAGGGCGACGGGCGCACGTACGGCCACCCGATCGTGCTGCGGCCCGTGTCGTCCGAGGACGCCATGACGGCCGACTGGACGCGCCTGCCGTACGACGTGCTGTCGCTCATCTCGACGCGCATCACGAACGAGGTCGACGACGTCAACCGTGTGGTGCTCGACGTCACGAGCAAGCCGCCGGGGACCATCGAGTGGGAGTGAGCGCCGTCCGCGCTCGGTAGGTTGAGCGCATGACTGTGCTCGACGGCGCGGTGCTCGACGACGACCCGGTGCTCGACGGCGCGCTGCTGGACCCTCGCACGCGGGTGAGCAGCCGGGCGCTCGACCGGCTCGCGATGGCGCACGACGCGTCGCACTACCTGCTGGTGCCCGAGGTCGTCGTCACGCCGACCAGTGCGCGAGAGGTCGGGGACGTGTTCCGCGCGGCGCGTGCCGCCGGCCGGTCGGTCACGTTCCGGTCCGGCGGGACGAGCCTGTCGGGCCAGGGCGTCACGTCCGAGGTGCTCGTCGACACCCGTCGCCGCTTCCGCCGGATCGAGGTCGGCGACGGCGGCCGCACCGTCACGGTCGAGCCCGGTGCCACGGTGCGTCAGGTCAACGCCCGGCTCGCCCGGCTCGGGCGCAAGCTCGGCCCGGACCCCGCCAGCGAGATCGCGTGCACGATCGGCGGCGTCGTCGCCAACAACTCCTCGGGCATGGCGTGCGGCACGCACCACAACACGTACCGGACGCTGCGCTCGATGCGGCTGGTGCTGCCGAGCGGCACGGTCCTCGACACGGGCGCACCCGACGCCGACGCGGTGCTCCGCGAGCACGAGCCCGGCCTGCACGACGGGCTGCTCGCGCTGCGGGAGCGTTTGCTGGCCTCGCCCGCGGCCGTCGCCGAGGTCCGCCGCCAGTTCTCGATGAAGAACACCATGGGCTACGGGATCAACGCGCTCGTCGACTTCGAGCGTCCGGCCGAGATCCTGGCCCACCTCCTCGTCGGCAGCGAGGGCACGCTCGCGTTCGTGGCCGAGGCGACGTTCGACACGGTCGAGGTGCTGCCGCACGCCGCGACGGGGCTCCTCGTGCTCGGCTCCCTCGCGGACGCGACCGCCGCGCTGCCGGCGCTCGTCGCCGCCGGTCTCGCGACGGTCGAGCTGCTCGACGCCGCGTCCCTGCGGGTCGCGCAGAGCGGTGCCGACGTGCCCGCGCAGATCGCGGCGCTCGACGTCGTCGCGCACGCCGCGCTGCTCGTCGAGGTGCACGCGGCCTCGCCCGCGGAGCTGGCCGCCGACGTCGCCCGGTGCGAGGCGCTGTTCTCGTCCCTGCCGCTGGCGGCGCCGGCCGCGATGACGACCGACCCGGGGGAGCGGGCGGCGCTGTGGCACGTGCGCAAGGGTCTGTACACGGCCGTCGCGGGCGCACGCCCGTCGGGCACGACGGCGCTGCTGGAGGACGTCGTCGTGCCGGTCGACCGGCTCGGGGTCACGTGCGAGCGGCTCGTCGGCCTGTTCGCCGAGCACGGGTACGACGGGTCCGTGATCTTCGGGCACGCCAAGGACGGCAACATCCACTTCCTGCTGAACGAGCGGTTCGACGACCCGGCGTGCCTGGCGCGGTACGAGCGGTTCACGGCCGACATGGTCGACCTCGTGCTGGGACAGGGCGGCTCGCTCAAGGCCGAGCACGGGACCGGCCGGATCATGGCGCCGTTCGTGCGCCGGCAGTACGGCGACGAGCTGTACGAGGTCATGCGGGAGGTCAAGCGGCTGCTCGACCCGGACGGGCTGCTCAACCCCGGTGTCGTGCTGTCCGACGACCCGGGCTCCTACCTGCGCGACCTCAAGCTCGTGCCGACCGTCGAGCACGAGGTCGACCGCTGCGTCGAGTGCGGGTACTGCGAGCCCGCGTGCCCGAGCAAGGACCTCACCCTGACCCCGCGTCAGCGCATCGTGCTGCGGCGCGAGCTTGCGGCCGCCGAGGCGCGTGGAGACGCCGCGCTGGCGCGCGAGCTCCGCGAGGACTACGAGTACGACGGCGTCCAGACCTGTGCCGCCGACGGGATGTGCGGCGTCGCGTGCCCGGTCGACATCAACACGGGTGACCTCGTGCGGCGGCTGCGCGCCGAGCAGGCCGGTCCGGTCCTCGGTGCCGCGTGGTCGACGGCGGCGCGCGGCTGGCGCGCCGCGACGCGCTCCGGAGCCGCGGCCCTGAGCGTGGCAGACCGCATGCCCGGCCCGCTGGTCAGGGCTGCGACCGACGTCGCGCGGCGGGTGCTGGGGGACGAGACCGTGCCCCGGTACGACGACGCCCTGCCGCGCGGCGGCACCGCCCGCTCCCGCGCGACGGCGGGTCTCGCCGCGGCCGGGACGCCGGGCGCCGGCGGTGACGCGGTGCTGTTCGCCGCGTGCATCGGCACGCTGTTCGGCCCCGAGACGGCGCCGGGTCACGGCGGCCACGGCGGCCACGGCGGCCACGGAGGTGGCGAGGGCCTGGGTGCCACCCGCGCGCTGGTGCGGCTCGCCGAGCGCGCGGGTGTGCGGCTCGTCGTGCCCCAGGGGCTGGACGGCCTGTGCTGCGGCACGCCGTGGAAGTCGAAGGGGTACCTCGACGGCTACCGCACCATGACCGGCCGGGTGCTGCCCGCGCTGCTCGAGGCCAGCGACGGCGGCCGGCTGCCCGTCGTGTGCGACGCCGCGTCGTGCACCGAGGGCCTGCGCACCATGCAAGAAGTGGCGGAGGCCGCGGGCCGGGACGCGCCTGAGCTCCGGTTCGTCGACGCGGTCGAGCTCGCGCGCGACCTGCTGCCGCGGCTCACGGTGAGGCGGCGCCTCGGCTCGCTCGCCCTGCACCCGACGTGCTCGACGACGCGGCTCGGGGTCGACGGCGCGCTCGCGGCCGTCGCGGCCGCGGTCGCCGACGAGGTCGTCGTGCCCGACGACTGGGGCTGCTGCGCCTACGCCGGGGACCGCGGTCTGCTGCACCCCGAGCTCACCGCCTCGGCCACCGCGCGGGAGGCCGCCGAGGTCACGCGCCGCGAGTTCGACGCGTACGCCTCGGCCAACCGCACGTGCGAGCTCGGCATGACGACCGCGACCGGCCGCCCCTACCGGCACGTGCTCGAGCTGCTCGAGGAGGTCACCCGCCCGTCGTGAGGGGCGTCCGGACGGGTGCGCGAGAGCAGAGGGAGCGCAGCGACCGATTCATTCGAGCGCGCGCCGTCCGGACGCACCTCAAGGTCGCAGTGCCGCCGCGCGGCGGTAGGCCTCCTCGGTGTCGGCGAGCACCCGAGGCCACGACAGCGGCAGCTCGGCGCCGCGGTTGTGGGCGATGATCCCGTCCAGGAGCTCCGGCTCCTCGACGAGCCGCACGAGCGCGTCGGCCATCGCCGCGTCGTCGTCGACCAGGAGCGCGTCGCGCCCGTCGACGAGCCGCTCGGCGACGCCGGACTGCGACCGGCTCACGACGGCGAGCCCGGCGGCCTGCGCCTCGAGGGCCGCGATCCCGAACGCGTCCTTGACGGCGGGGGCCACGAAGACGTCCGCCCGCGTGTAGAGGCGCTGCAGCTCGACGGGGGTGAGCCGCCCGACCAGCCTGATCACGTCGGAGAGCCCCTTCTCCCGGACGAGTCGCCGCGCGTCGTCGAGCTGCGGGCCGTCGCCCCCGATCGTCGCGACGAGCCCGCCCGGCGCGCGCCGCACGGCGTCGGCGATCGCCTCGACCAGGGGCAGCACGCGCTTGCGGGGCGCGAACCGCGTCGCAGAGACGACGTGGACCTCCTTGCCCTCGGCGCGCTCGTCGCGCTCGGTGCGCGGCAGCCGCCACGCCTCGACGTCGATGCCGTTGCCGAGCACGGACACGCGCCGGTCCACGGTCGCGGCGTCGAGCCCGGACGCGGCGAGGACCCGCCGCAGCGGGGCCGCGGTCAGCTCGCTCACGGCCGACCACTGCACGGGCCACCGCGACCAGCGGACCGCCCGGTCGAGCCCGGCGAACGCGTGCTCCCACCTGCCCCACACGCTGTGCACCGTGAGGACGGCCGGGAGCCCGAGCCGGGTCACCGGCCGCACGGCGAGCTGCACCGTCGGCGCGAGGACGCCCATGTGCAGGTGCACGACGTCGGGCCGGCGCCCCGCGGCCTCCGCGGCACGCAGGTGCGCGGCCAGGTGCGAGGTGGAGCGCGGGTGGACCGGGAACCCGCCGGGGATCCGCGCCGCGACGCGGTGCACGGAGACGCCGTCGTCCCCGCGCTCGGTGCTGACGCCCGGGCCGCCGGCTCCCGGGGTCGTCGTGAGCACCTCGACGTCGTGCCCGGCCGCGGCCTGCCGGCCGGCGAGCCGGGCCACCTGCGTCTCGATCCCGCCGAGGAGAGGCAGGTACGAGTCAGTCACGTGGGTGATGCGCACCGGGTCATCCTCGCACGCGGCAGGTGTCGCGACCTGGGCCTTCGCGTGGCGTTCGCGTGGCCTTCGGGTGGCCTTTCGCGTGGCCTCGCGGTGCTGCGACGTGCGCCCGGGCTACGGTGGCAGGAGCGAGGGAGGCCGTCATGTCCAGCACCGTGCCGCACCCGTCGCCCGAGCCGCACCCGTCACCCGGGCCGAGCCCGTCGCCGCGGCCGGGACCGGAGCGAACGACCCCGGTCCCGGCCGCGCCGCCGCCTGGCGGTCCTACGCCCGGGTCTCGTCCCGGCGACGCCGCGCCGCGCTGAGGAGCGACCCGAGCACGAGCAGCGCCCCCGCGACGCCGAGCAGCAGGATGGTGGCGAGCTCGACGTCGATGCGCGCGCCGGAGGCCTGCGCCAGCAGGCCGATGCCGACGGCGACGACGAGGAAGCCCCAGACGATCGTCCCCGTGCGCGGTCCCGTGCGGACCAGGGGCCGGCTCGGGGCGGGCGACCCCGGCGCCACCTGCCCGTCCCACCGCGGCTCGTCCCGCCAAGGCTCGTCCCGCCGCGGCTCGTCCCGCCGCGGCTCGTCCCGCCGCGGCTCGTCGAACACCGAGAGCGGGTCGTCGTGCGGGCGCCCCTCGGCGGCAGTCGTCTCGGGCAGCCGCCGGGTGTCGCCCGGCTCGCCGATCACCTGGGTGTCGTCGGTCACGTGCAGCCGCTGGGTGTTCTTCTCGTCGCTCATCGGTTCTCCCTGATCGTGATCTCACCGGCGCTGCCGTCCACCGAGAGCAGCAGCTGGGCGCCGCCCAGCTCGTCGACCTCCGCGCTCGTGAAGTGCGCCCGGTCGGCCGAGACGCCCGCCTCCGAGCGGTACTCGCCGTCGACGCGCCACGTGACCTCGCCGGCGAGCATGCGGACGTCGGCCTCGACGGCCGCGTCGTCCGGGATGATGATCCGCGTGCTGCCGGCGGCCATCGAGACCGGCACGACGACGGGCTCGCCCGGCTCGACACCGGACAGGTCGAGCTCGGTGAGGTCGACCGTCACGTCGCCGAACTGGACGTGGACACCCTCGCCCGCCTCGGCCAGGCTCTGCGGGGTGATCGTCCCGCCCGAGACCACGGACGCGTGCTCCGGGACGTCCCACGGCGCGAGCGGGCCGCGGATGCCGGCGAGCGGCCACGCGGCGAGCGCCGCGACGATGCCGACGACGCCGAGCGCGGTGAGGCCGCCGCCGCGGCGCCCGCGCAGCCCGGAGACGACGATGGCGACGCCGACGATGACGAGACCGGTCCCGAGCCAGGCGGCGCCCCAGAACAGCAGGTCGAGGTTGCCGACCCGCTCTGCGACGAGCAGGAGCGCGCCGGCGAGCAGGATCAGTCCCACGACGACGCCGAACGTGCCTGCGCCCGCGGCGGGGACCCGCGGCCGCGGCTCGTGCGGCGCCGCCGGCGGGGCCGGCGGCACCGGCGGCGGCGGGGTCGCCGACGACGGCGAGCCCGCGGTGTACGGGGCGCCGTGCGTCGGCGCGGCCTGAGTCGTGGCCTGAGGAGCGGCCTGGTGAGCTGCCTGGGAAGCCGGGTAGGACGCGGCCGGCGCGGGCGTGTACGGCTCGGCGGTGGGGTGCGCCGGTGCGTACGGAGCCGGTGCGTACGGCGCCGGTGCGTACGGCGCCTGCGTGGTGCGAGCACGGCGGTCCCGCACCAGCTTGACCACGAGCACCACCACGCCGACCCAGACCGCGATCCACAGGAGGGCCTCGACCCAGCCGAAGAACCCGCCCCACCACGACCACGGACCGTCGCTCCACGCGAACCCGACCACGAGGGTCACGGCCGCTCCGAGGAGCGCGACGTCGAACTGGCCGCGCGTGGCCTCCTGCAGGTGGATCCGTCCGTCGCGACGCTCGGGCAGCAGCGCCCACGCGAGGGCGTAGACGACGAACCCGGCGCCGGTGAGGAAGAAGCTCAGGATCAGCAGCCCGCGCACCAGCAGCGGGTCGAGGCCGAAGCGCTCGGCCACGCCTCCGGCCACGCCGCCGACCCAGCGGTCGTCGGAGCGGGCGATGCCGGTGCGGCGGACCGAGTCGAAGAAGCCGGTGCGCGGCGGCTGCGCGCCGGGCGTGGGGCCGGGCGTCGGGGGGACGTCGCCGGCCGGTGGGGGGTTCCCGGGGTCGTGACCGGGGGCACCCGGTCGGGAGGTCTCGTCGGTGCTCATGCCTCCATGGTGGTCGGCCCGCCGCCCCGGGGACATCGGGTGCTGCCCTGAGCCGACCCTGAAACCCCTGCCCGGAGGACCCTGAATGCTGGCCGGAGGGCCCCCGACGCCGCCGTGACGTGCCACGATCGGGGGGTGACCACCGACCGTCCCGCGCGTCTCCCGCTGCGCCGGCCCACCGAGGGCCGGTGGGTCGGCGGCGTGGCCGCGGCCCTCGCCGCCCACCTCGGCCTGCCCGTGGCGGCGGTGCGCGGCGTCCTGGTCCTGCTCGCGCTCGCGGGCGGTGCGGGTGCCGCCGCGTACGTCTTCTGGTGGGTCACCGTGCCGTCGGGCGACCCGCGCCAGGCCGCCGCCGACGCCGGCCCGGCCGCGCTGCAGCGCCTCGCCCCGCGGCTGCGGCTCGGCGGCTCGGTGTCGCAGCTGCAGACCCGGGACATCGCCGTGGGCGTCGCGCTGCTCGCCGGGGCTGCGGTGCTCGTCGCCGTGCGCGCCGGCTGGGACCCGCAGACGTCGTGGGTGCTGCCCGTCCTCGTCGCGCTCGGTGGGCTCGCGCTCGCGTGGAGCCAGCTCGACGCCGCGCAGCGTGGCCGATGGGTGGAGCGGGCCGGCGACGCCGCGGGCGGGACCCGGCGCTCCGCCGTGCTGCTGCGTCTCGCCGGAGGCCTCTTCCTCGTCATGGCCGGCGTGCTGCTCCTCCTCGCGCAGGGGACCCCCGCGCGGGTCATGGTCCAGGTCACCATCGCGTCGGTCGCGGTCCTCGCGGGCTTCGCGGTCGTGCTGGCGCCGTGGTGGCTGCGGATGGTGCGCGAGCTGGGCGACGAGCGCGCCGCGCGCGCCCGTGAGGCCGAGCGCGCCGACATCGCCGCCCACCTGCACGACTCCGTGCTGCAGACCCTCGCCCTCATCCGGGCGCGGGCGGGGGACGCCGAGGAGGTGGCGCGCATGGCCCGCGCCCAGGAGCGCGAGCTGCGCGAGTGGCTCTACGACGACAGGACGGCCCCCGGGACGTCGCTCGCCGCGGAGCTGCGCGGGCTCGTGGGCGAGGTCGAGGACGGCCGCGCGGCCGCGATCGACGTCGTCGTCGTGGGCGACTGCGTGCCGACCGAGGCCACCACCGCGCTGCTGCAGGCCACGCGCGAGGCGCTCGTCAACGCCGTCGTGCACGGGCGACCGCCCGTGACCGTCTACCTCGAGGTGACCGACGCCGCCGCGGAGGTCTTCGTCCGCGACCGCGGCGACGGGTTCGACATGGCCGACATCGCGCCCGACCGGTTCGGCGTGCGCGAGTCGATCTGCGGGCGCATGCGCCGCCGCGGCGGCACGGCCGACGTCACGAGCCGGCCCGACTGGGGCACCGAGGTGCGCCTGCGCATGCCCCGCGACGCCGAGCCCGCCGAGGACTCGCCCGCCGAGCCGGACCGGACCGACCACCACGAAGGAGCCCGTACGTGAGCCCGACGCCGACCCTGCCCGTGCCCGTGGTGCTCGTGGACGACCACCACATGTTCCGCACCGGCGTGCGCGCGAGCCTCGACGAGCGCGTGACCGTGGTGGGGGAGGCCGCCGACGTCGACGAGGCGGTGGCGGTCGTGCACGAGCGGACCCCGCCAGTGGTGCTGCTCGACGTGCACCTGCCGGGAGGCAACGGGGGCGGCGGGGCCGAGGTGGTGCGGCGCTGCGCTGACCTCCTCGGCGCGACCCGCTTCCTGGCCCTGTCGGTGTCGGACGCCGCCGAGGACGTCGTGGCGGTCATCCGCTCCGGTGCCCGCGGGTACGTCACCAAGAACATCTCGGGTCCGGACCTGTCGGCCGCCGTGGTGCGCGTCGCGGGCGGGGACGCGGTGTTCTCGCCGCGCCTCGCGGGGTTCGTGCTGGACGCGTTCGGCACGGCCGCCGGCGACGTCGCAGTCGCCGACGACGAGCTCGACCGGCTCTCGCGCCGCGAGCAGGAGGTCATGCGGCTCATCGCCCGCGGCTACTCCTACCGCGAGGTGGCGAGCGAGCTGTTCATCTCGATCAAGACGGTCGAGACCCACGTGTCCGCGGTGCTGCGCAAGCTCCAGCTCTCGAGCCGCTACGAGCTCACGCGGTGGGCCGCGGCTCGGCGCCTGCTCTGACGCGGTACCGGTCGACGACGACGTCGACCAGCTCGGCCGGTGCCTCCTCGTCGGCCACGAGCAGCGGACGGGTCGTGACGTCGCCGCCGGCGCCGGCGGCCAGGTCGGCGAAGAAGCCGGGCGCGAGCAGGTACGACGCGACGACGACGCGCGCTCCCGGGTGCTCGGCGCGGACCGCGGCGACGACGTCGCGCAGCTGCGGGGTGGCGTTGGCGATGTACCCCACGCGCACGGGACGGCCGAGCCGGGACGCGAGCCGCTCGCCCGTGGCCTCGCAGTCGGCGACCGCCCGGGCGTCGCTCGAGCCCGCCGCCGCGAGCACGACGACGTCGCCGTCCGCGAGGCCCCCGGGCGGACCCGCCTCGCCGAGCCGCCGCTCGAGCACGTCGACGAGCCGGTCGTCCGGTCCCAGCGCGCCTCCGAGCGTGACGTCCGCCCCCGCAGCCACGGCGGCGTCGACGTCCTCGCGCAGGTCGACGTGCACGTGGTAGCCCGCCGAGAGGAGCAGCGGCACGACGACGGTCGCGCGACCGGCCAGCCCGGCCAGGCACGTCGGCACGTCGGGCCGCTGCACGTCGACGAACCCTGCGTGCACGGACGTCTCGCCCTCGAGACGTGCGGCGACGGCGTCCACGAGCGTGGCGACGGCCCCGGCGCCGGCGGGGGAGGCCGTGCCGTGGGAGATCGCGAGCAGCGCGGGTCGTTCCATGCCGTCCACCGTACGACCGCCGTCCGTCGCCCCGGTTGCCGGCTCGTGAACCCAGGTCACGACCGGCTCACGGCCACGTCCCGCCCGCTGTGAGCGGCCCACGCCGGGCTCAGCGTCACGACGTCGCCCACGACCGTCACGGCGGGCGCACGCACCCCGGCGGTCGCTGCGCGCCCGGCGATGTCGGCGAGCGTCCCGACGGTCACCCGCTGCCGCGGCCCGTAGCCGTCCTCGACCACGGCGGCCGGGGTCGACGGCGCGCGCCCGGCGGAGACGAGTGCGGCCGCGGTCGCGGCGAGCCGGGTGACGCCCATGAGCAGCACGAGCGTGTGGTCGGGGCCTGCGGGCACCTGCCCGACGTCGTCGTGCCCCGTGAGGACGGTGAACCCGCGCGCGACGCCGCGGTGCGTGACGGGGATCCCCACCGCCGCCGGCACCGACACGGCCGAGGTCACCCCGGGGACGACCTCGACCTCGATGCCGTGCGCGCGGCAGGCCTCGAGCTCCTCGCCGCCGCGGCCGAACACGTACGGGTCGCCGCCCTTGAGCCGCACGACGTCGCGCCCCGCGAGCGCGTGCTCGACGAGCAGCGCCGAGATCCGCTCCTGCGGCACCGGGTGGTTGCCGGAGGTCTTGCCGACGTCGACCACCTCGACGTCGTCGGCCAGGTCGTCGAGCAGGGCGCGCGGCGCCAGCCGGTCGACCACGACGACGTCGGCCTGGGCGAGCAGCCGCCGACCGCGCGTCGTGACGAGGCCGGGGTCGCCCGGCCCGCCGCCGACGAGGGCGACCCGGCCGACGCGCGGGTCGCCGTCGGGCGCGTGCTCGCGCGGGCGCACGCGCCGCAGCGGCAGGTCGCCCGACTCGAGCGCGGCGGCGACGGCGTCGCGCACGCGCTGCGCCCGGCGCGGGTCCCGTCCGGCCGTCACGGCCACGGTCACCTCGCCGTGCTCGCCCCCGGACACGACGGGGGTGCGCGCGACGGCGGGCACCCACGCCGTCGCGAGGCGCGCGTCGCCGGCGGTGACGCAGAAGACGCGGGCGGCCTCGGCGTCGGCGGCCACGGCCGTGTCGGCCTCCGGGTCACCCGTCGCGGTGTGCGCGAGCCACGCGCCGTCGAGGTCGCCGGGCGCGTACGCACGCGCCCGGTGCTCGACGGCGCCGGTGCGGACGAGCTCGTCCAGTCCCGCGACCAGACCGGGTGCGACGAGGCGGACGCGGGCACCGGCGTCGAGGAGCCCGCGCACGCGGCGCAGGGCCACGGGACCGCCGCCCACGACCACGACCAGCCGACCCGCCAAGCGCAGGCCGAGCGGGTAGGTCTCGCTCGTCATACGTGCAGCCCGCACTCGACCTTGTCGAGGCCCGCCCAGCGTCCGGCGCGCGGGTCCTCGCCCGGCGCGACGCGACGGGTGCAGGGCGCGCAGCCGATCGACGGGTAGCCGTCGTTCAGCAACGGGTTCACCACCAGCCGGTGGCGCAGCGCGAACGACACGAGGTCGTCGTCGCTCCACGCGGCGATGGGGTTGATCTTGACCAGGTTGTTGGACGAGTCCCAGGTGACGAGCGGGGCGTGCCGGCGCGTCGCGGAGTCACCGCGGCGCAGGCCGGTGGCCCAGGCCTCGTACCCGGCGAGCGCCTCGCGCATGGGCTCGACCTTGCGCATGCGGCAGCAGGACTCGGCGTCGCGCTCGAACAGGTCCGGGCCGTGCACGGCGTCCTGCTGGGCCACCGTGAGGCGCGGGCGCACGTCCACGACCGTCACGTCGAGCTCGTGCTCGACGGCGGCGCGCGTCCCGAGCGTCTCGGCGAAGTGGTAGCCGGTGTCGCCGAAGAGGACGTCGACCCACCGGAGCTGCCGGCTCACCAGGTAGGAGAGCACCGAGTCGGTCATCGAGGACGCGACCGCGAGGCCGTCGCCGAACTCGCGCACCGCCCAGGCGATGACCTCCTCGGCCGTCGCCTCGTCGGCCGAGCCGGGGCCCGAGCCGCCGAGCTCCTCCTGGCCGCGGCGCGCGACCTCCCACAGCTCGGCGTCGGAGCGGCGCCGCCGCGTCACGCCTGCGAGCCGGGCGCGGCGCTCGGCGCGGGCCCGCTCGCGTGCCGCGGCACGTTCCCGCGCCTCGGCCGCGGCCCCCACCAGCGGCGACGCCAGGGCGGAGCGGTCCGGTGCGGCCGGGCCGGCCGGCGTCCCCGGCGCGGAGCCGGCGTTGGGGCCGACGCCGAGGGAGACGGACACCGCGGTCATCGGAGGGCCTCCTCGTCGGCGCGGTGGGCCCACTCGGCGAACGACTCGCCCTCGGCCCGCTCGGCGTCGAACTGCCGCACGACGCGCTCGACGTAGTCCGCGAGACCGTCCGCGGTGACCTTGAGCCCGCGCACCGTGCGGCCCAGGCCGCCCTCGGCGCGCTCGGCCGAGGCGAGGCCGCCGCCGAGGTGCACCTGGAAGCCGGGGACCTGCTCGCCGTCGTCGTCCATGACGATCTGGCCCTTGAGCCCGATGTCCGCCGTCTGGATGCGCGCGCACGAGTTGGGGCACCCGTTGACGTTGAGCGTGACCGGCGGCAGGTCGGTCAGGTCGCCGAGCCGCTCCTCGAGCCGGGTGATCGCGGCCGTGGCCGTGGCCTTCGTCTCGACGATCGCCAGCTTGCAGAACTCGATGCCGGTGCACGCGATGGTGTTGCGGCGGAAGAGGCTCGGGCGCGTCTGCAGGCCGAGGGCGTCCAGGCCGGCGACGAGCGGCTCGACGCGGTCCGGCGCGACGTCGAGCACGAGCAGCTTCTGGTACGGGGTCAGCCGCACCCGGTGCGAGCCGTGCTCCTCGGCGAGGTCAGCGACCCCGGCGAGGACCTCCGCCGACACGCGGCCGACCGCGGGGGAGGCGCCGACGTAGAAGCGGCCGTCCTTCTGCTCGTGCACGCCGACGTGGTCGCCCGGGACCGGCGGGATCGGAGCGGCCGGGCCGTCGGGGAGCGGGTACCCGAGGTACTCGCTCTCGAGGACCTCGCGGAACCTCTCCACGCCCCAGTCGGCCAGCAGGAACTTCAGGCGCGCCTTGTTGCGCAGCCGCCGGTAGCCGTAGTCGCGGAAGATCTGCACGACGCCGTGCCAGACGTCGGGCGCCTGCTCCTGGGTGACGAAGACGCCGAGACGCTCCGCCAGGCGCGGCGCCGTCGACAGCCCACCGCCGACCCACAGGTCGTACCCGACGCCGAGCTCGGGGTGCTCCACCGCGACGAACGCGACGTCGTTGATCTCGTGCACGACGTCGAGGCTCGGGTGGCCGGTGACCGCCGACTTGAACTTGCGCGGCAGGTTCGCGAGCGACGGGTCGCCGATGTACCGCTCCTGGATGGTCTCGATGACCGGCGTCGGGTCGATGAGCTCGTCCTTGGCGACGCCCGCCACGGGGGAGCCGAGGATGACGCGCGGCACGTCGCCGCAGGCCTCGGTCGTCGACAGGCCCACCGCCTCGAGGCGCCGCCAGATCTCCGGGACGTCCTCGACCCGGACCCAGTGCAGCTGGATGTTCTGTCGGTCGGTGATGTCCGCGGTGCCGCGCGCGAACTCCTCGCTGATGCCCGCGATCACCCGCAGCTGGTCGGTGCTCAGGGCGCCGCCGTCGATCCGGACCCGCAGCATGAAGTAGCGGTCCTCGAGCTCGTGGGGCTCGAGCGTGGCGGTGCGGCCGCCGTCGATCCCGGGCTTGCGCTGGGTGTACAGGCCCCACCAGCGGAACCGCCCGTGGAGGTCGTCGCCGGGGATGGAGTCGAAGCCCTCGACGGCGTAGGTGGACTCGATCCGCTCCCGCACGGCGAGCGGGTCCGACTCGGCCTTGAACTCCTCGTTGTGGTTCAGCGGCGTCGTCCCGTCGACCTTCCACTGGCCGTTGGGCTTGGCGGCGCGGGGCGGGCGGACGGGGCGGGTGGGGCGCTCGGCGGTCGCCGTCGGCGCGGGGGCGGTGGTCTGCGTCGTCATCGGGGGAGTTCCTCGGGGTCCTCGGGAGGGCGGGGACGCGCGACGACGAGTGGCTCAGCGGGGTGGGCCGAGGACCGACGGCGCGCGCCGGTGCTCAGGTCCGCCGGAGCGGTGGGGGGCTGAGGTGGGCGCGGTCAGCGACAGCAGCACAGACAGCTGCACATGCACGTGCACGCCGGCATCCCGTGACGGTTCGTCACGAGGCTCAGGTGCGCGGCCGTGGTCATGGCGACGAAGGTATCCCGGGGTGGTGGTCCGGCGAAACCGCGTGTCCGCATGCTGGGACCACGATGTGGGACGAACGGTGTCGGGCCACGTGAGAGGCCCGCGGCTAGGCTGGCGGCCATGGAGCTCCTCTACAACGTCCTGGTCGTCCTGCACTTCGTCGGCTGGGCCATCGTCCTCGGTGGCTACCTCGCCTCGTTGCGCACGCCCGGTCTCTACCGCGGTGTGTTCCACGGGGCGGCGACTGCGCTCGTGGCCGGCGTCCTCATGGTCGGCGTCGCCGAGACGGGCGACGTCTGG
Source organism: Isoptericola sp. (assembly GCA_031180595.1). Taxonomy (GTDB): domain Bacteria; phylum Actinomycetota; class Actinomycetes; order Actinomycetales; family Cellulomonadaceae; genus Isoptericola. The sequence goes on from JAPSLQ010000004.1 coordinate 40,241, forward strand.
GCGGAGGGCGAGGAGCCCTCCATGGGCAAGATCGGCGTGAAGCTCGCGGTCGCCCTCGTCATCGCGGTGCTCGCCTTCCTCGCCAAGCGCCAGGGTGCCAAGCGCGACAACGGCACCGGCCCCGTCGCCCCCGGCCTCAAGCACACGATCGGCGCCCTGACGCTCGTCAACATCGTCGTCGCGGTCTTCTGGTGACGTCGGGAACGGTGCTGTGAGCGGGCCCGGCGAGGTGCTGGTCGGGCTCGCGATCCTCGCGGGCCTCGTCGGCACCGTCGTGCAGGTCCTGCCCGGCAGCGTCCTCGTGCTCGGGTCCGTCCTCGTCTGGGCGTGGGTCACCGGCGGCACGACGGCGTGGGTCGTGCTCGCCGTCGCCGCCGTCGCGATCGGGCTGGCCGAGCTGGGGCAGTGGGTCCTGGCCGGGCGGCACATGCGTCGGGCCGAGGTCCCGTGGTCCACCCTCGTGTGGGGCGGGCTGGCCGGCGTCGTCGGCTTCTTCGTGATCCCGGTGGTCGGCCTGTTCGTCTTCTTCGTGGGCGCGGTGTTCCTGGCCGAGCTGCTGCGCCGCCGGGACCGGGTCGCCGCGTGGCGTGCGACCCTCGCCGCCGTCCAGGCGACGGGCATCACGATCCTCGTCCAGCTGCTCGGCGGGCTCGTGGCCACGGCCGCGTGGATCTTCGGGCTCGTGCTCACCTGAGGCGCGCCGGGCGGGTCCGGGTACCGTCTCCTCGTGCGACCCACCGACCTGCCGCTGATCCGTACCGTCTCCGCGCCCACCGTCCATCCGGACGGCTCCCGTGCCGTCGCCGCCGTGACCCGTCCGGACCTCGAGGCGGACGCGACCGTGGGCCAGCTGTGGACGGTGCCGCTGGACGGGCGTGGCGAGCCGCGCCGCCTCACCCGGGGCTTCCGGGACACGACGCCGCGCTTCTCGCCCGACGGGTCGCTCCTGGCGTTCCTCCGCGCGGTCCCCGGCGAGCCGCCGCAGCTGTTCGTCGTCGCGGCGGACGGCGGCGAGCCGGTGCAGGTCACCGACCGGACGCTCGGCGTCGCGGACTTCCGGTGGTCGCCCGACGGCGCGCGCCTCGCGTTCGCGAGCCGTGACCCCGAGCAGGGCCGGTACGGCACGGTCGAGGGCCTCGGCGCCGGCGCCGAGCCGCCGCGCCGCATCACCACGTGGCGCTACCGGCAGAACGGGGTCGGGTACCACCGCGACCGCCCCCAGCACGTCTTCCTGGTCGACGTCCCGGACGTGTGGGCCGAGCCCGTGGTGCAGCCCGCCCCGACGGCCGAGGGGGCGGCCGAGCCGCGACCCGCCGTCCCGGAGGCGACGCGCCTCACGGGCGCCGCCGTCGACCACGGGGGGTTCGCGTTCTCGCCCGACGGCTCCACGCTCGCGGTCGTCGCGGCCACGCACCCCGGCGCCGACGAGGACCTGCGCGACGACGTCCTGCTCCTCGACCTCGCCGACCTCCCCGACGACGGTGAGGCGAAGGCGGCGACCGCCGTCGGGCCGGAGGCGAACCTCGCGGTGCAGGGCGTCGTCTACGGCGAGGACGGTGCGCTGTGGCTGCTCGCCCAGGATCTCGGTCCCGGCGGCCGCGACTTCGTCGCGCGCAACGCGGCGCTGTACGTCGTCGAGCCCGGCGTCGACCGGCCCGTGCCACGCCGGGTGACCGAGCCTGAGGACCTCGACCTCGGCGGGCCGCTCGTGGTGACGGCGGGCGGCGTGCTCGCCGTCTCCGCGGTCCGCGGTACGCAGCAGCTCGTGCGCGTCTCGCCGGCGGGCGAGGTCACCGAGCTCACGTCCGGCCCCGTCGTGGTCGCGGGCGCGGGCGCGCTGCCCGGCGGCGGTGCCGTCGTCGCCTACGGCGACCCCGGCTCGTACGGTGACCTCGGGGTCGCGGGCGGCGCCGCGACGCCGGCCGCGCCGCACCGGCTGACCGACTTCTCGGCAGGGCTGCGCGCGACCGGCGTGGTCGCCCCGGCGGAGCTGGTCGTGGACGGACGCGACGGGTACCCGGTCCACGGCTGGGTCGCCGTGCCGGACGCGGGGAGGCACGGCGACGGGCCGCACCCGGTGGTCCTCATGATCCACGGCGGGCCGTTCGCGGCGTACACGCCCGCGCTGTTCGACGAGACGCAGGTCCTGACCGGCGCCGGGTACGCGGTCGTCTACTGCAACCCCCGCGGCTCCGCGTCGTACGGCCAGGCGCACGGCCGTGCGATCCGCCAGGCCATGGGCACGGTCGACCTGCACGACGTGCTCGACTTCCTCGACGGGGCGCTCGCCGCCGACGCCCGCCTCGACGGCGAGCGCGTCGGCGTCATGGGCGGCTCCTACGGCGGGTACCTGACCGCGTGGACGATCGCGCACGACCACCGGTTCGCGGCGGCGATCGTGGAGCGCGGGTTCCTCGACCCCGACGCGTTCTTCGGCACCGCGGACATCGGGGCGTTCTTCGGGCTCGAGTACGTCGGCACGGAGGCCGAGCAGGTGGCCGCGCAGAGCCCGCAGGCCGTGGCGCACCAGGTCCGCACACCGACGCTCGTCGTGCACTCGGAGCAGGACCTGCGCTGCCCGCTGAGCCAGGCCGAGCGGTACTACGCCACGCTGAAGCGGCACGGCGTCGACACCGAGCTCGTGGTGTTCCCCGGTGAGGACCACGAGCTCTCCCGGTCCGGACGTCCGCGCCACCGGCTGCAGCGGTTCGAGATCGTCCTCGAGTGGTGGGAGCGTCACCTCCCGGTGAGCCCGTGAGCGCCGCGCCGGGCACGGCGACGCTGCGCGTGCGGGTCGCCCGGCTCGACGACCTCGACGCGCGCACCGCCTACGCCGTGTGGCGGCTGCGCCAGGACGTGTTCGTGGTCGAGCAGGACTGCCCGTACCCCGACCTCGACGGACGCGACCTCGAGCCGGGCACGCGGCACGTGGTGCTCGAGCGCGACGGCGGCGTCGACGGTGAGGGCCCCACCGTCGTCGGCACCGCCCGCGTGCTCGACGACGGCGACGTGTGGCGGGTCGGGCGCGTGGTGTGCGCCCGCGTCGTGCGGGGCTCCGGGGCGTCCGGCGTGCTCATGCGGGCCGCGCTCGACGTGACCGACGACGCCGACCGCGCGTCCGGGTCGCCGCGCGACGTGGTGCTCGACGCCCAGTCGCCGCTGGTCGGCTGGTACGCACGGTTCGGCTTCGAGCCGGACGGCGACGAGTTCCTCGACGACGGCATCCCGCACACCCCCATGCGCTTGCGGCGCTGACGCCGCTCGGGCGGGGTCGACGCGGCCCACCGCGCGCGGCCCGGGGTGTCGGTCCGGGCGCCTAGGCTTGTCCCACGATGACCTCGCTCTTCGACAGCCTCTCGCTGCCCGGCTTCGCACCGACGTCGCGGGACGACACCGCGCGCCTGCCGTCCACCGCCCCACGCTGGGACGAGGAGGCTGCCGAGGGCGCGCCGGACTGGGTGCGCGACGCCGTCGGGCCGCAGGACCAGGGCGAGAACCGGCCCCGGGCGCGCGGCGCGTACTCCCACCTCGACCCCGACGCGCTGCTGGAGGGGCTCAACCCGCAGCAGCGTGCCGCCGTCGTGCACCACGGCTCGCCCCTGCTCATCGTCGCCGGGGCGGGCTCGGGCAAGACGCGGGTGCTGACGCACCGCATCGCGCACCTGCTCGCGACCGGCCGTGCGCGCGCGGGCGAGATCCTGGCGATCACGTTCACGAACAAGGCCGCGGCGGAGATGCGCGAGCGGGTCGAGCAGCTCATCGGGCCGTCGGCGAGCCGGATGTGGGTCTCGACGTTCCACTCCGCGTGCGTGCGGATCCTGCGCAAGGAGGCCAAGACGCTCGGCCTGAGGTCCAGCTTCTCGATCTACGACGCGGCCGACTCCCAGCGCCTCATCACGCTCGTCACGCGCGAGCTCAACCTCGACCCGAAGAAGTACCCGGCGCGCTCGCTCGCCAACAAGATCAGCGACCTCAAGAACGAGCTGATCGACCCGGACACCTACGCCGCCACCTCCGGCGCGGACGCCACGGAGGAGGGCTGGCGCGAGCGTGCCGCCCGGGGCGGAGGCCTCGCCGCACCGTCGGTCCCCGAGTTCGACACCGTGCTGGCCGACGTCTACCGCCGCTACCAGGCCCGTCTGGCGCAGGCGCACGCCCTCGACTTCGACGACATCATCATGACGACGGTCAACCTGCTCCAGGCGTTCCCCAACGTCGCCGAGCACTACCGCCGCCGGTTCCGGCACATCCTCGTCGACGAGTACCAGGACACCAACCACGCGCAGTACGTCCTCGTGCGCGAGCTCACCGGCGTCCCGGCGAGGAACGAGCTCGCGAGCCCCGGAGGCCGGGCGCAGCCGAGCACCGTCGGGGGCGACCTCGACCCGGCCGAGCTGACCGTCGTCGGCGACGCGGACCAGTCGATCTACGCCTTCCGCGGCGCGACGATCCGCAACATCGTCGAGTTCGAGGAGGACTACCCGGACGCGACGACGATCCTGCTCGAGCAGAACTACCGCTCGACGCAGAACATCCTCGAGGCGGCCAACGCCGTCATCTCCCGCAACCCGGACCGCAAGCCCAAGCGGCTGTGGACCGCCGCCGGCGCGGGCGCCAAGATCGTCGGCTACGTCGCCGACGACGAGCACGCCGAGGCGCGCTTCGTGGCCGAGGAGATCGACCGGCTGGGCGACACCGAGGACGTCCGGCCGGGCGACGTCGCGGTCTTCTACCGCACCAACGCGCAGTCCCGCGCGCTCGAGGAGGTGCTCATCCGCGTCGGCCTGCCGTACAAGGTGGTGGGCGGCACGCGGTTCTACGAGCGCAAGGAGGTCAAGGACGCGATCGCCTACCTGCGGGCGCTCGCCAACGTCGACGACGACGTCAACCTGCGCCGCGTGCTCAACGTGCCCAAGCGCGGGCTCGGCGACCGGGCCGAGTCGCTCGTCGCCTCCTTCGCCGACCGCGAGCGCATCTCGTTCGGCGCGGCGCTCGAGCGCGCCGACGAGATCCCGGGCATGACCACGCGCACGCTCAAGCCGCTGCTGGCGTTCCGGGACATGATGGGCGAGCTGCGGGCGCTCGTCGACGACGGCGCGACGCCCGCCACGATCCTCGGTGCCGTCCTCGACCGCACCGGCTACCTCGCGGAGCTGCGCGCGTCGGACGACCCGCAGGACGCCTCGCGCGTGGAGAACCTCGCCGAGCTGCACGCCGTCGCGACCGAGTTCACCGAGCTGGACCCCGAGGGCGACCTGGCCGACTTCCTCGAGCGCGTGTCGCTCGTCGCCGACAGCGACCAGATCCCCGACGAGGACGTCGCCGACGGCGCGGCCGAGGAGGCGCCCAAGGAGGACGCGGGCGTCGTGACCCTCATGACGCTCCACACGGCCAAGGGCCTCGAGTTCCCGGTCGTGTTCCTCACGGGCCTGGAGGACGGCACGTTCCCGCACATGCGCTCGCTGCACGACGACGCCGAGCTGGCCGAGGAGCGCCGCCTCGCCTACGTGGGGCTCACGCGTGCGCGCGAGCGGCTCTACGTCACGCGCTCGGCCGTCCGCTCGGCCTGGGGCATGGCGAACGAGTTCCCGCCGTCGCGCTTCCTGGAGGAGATCCCCGAGCAGCTCTGGGACTGGCGGCGGCGCGAGTCGTCGACGCAGGTGCTGCGCCGCGGCGGCTCGGCGTGGGGCGACCGGCCGCGGACCTCGGGGACGTGGGGCGAGCGGCGCTCGGCCGAGACGCGCAGGCCGGGCACGGCGCGTCCCGAGACGGGCGTCGGGGGACGCCTGGGGCGCCCCAAGACCGCGCCGGCCGGTGCCTCAGGAGCGAGCTTCGGCTCCGCAGCACCGCGCAAGGACGCCGACGTCCCGAACCTCTCGGTGGGTGACAAGGTCACGCACGACGCCTACGGGCTCGGCACGGTCGTCGCGCTCGAGGGAGCGGGGCCCAACGCCGTCGCGAAGATCGACTTCGGCTCCGACGGCACCAAGCGCCTCCTGCTGCGGTACTCCCCGGTCGTCAAGCTCTGAGCAGCTTCGGCGCAACGCGAGCGCGCGGCGCCCCGGAGCGCGACGATGGAGCATGACAGTGCGGCAGGCGTCTGCGCGGCCCGTCCGACCCGGTCGGCGGGGAGGGCGGATCCATGCCTCGCACCGTTGAGACGCAGCGCCGCCGCATCCGAGGTGCCATCGCCAGGGCCGGCGCGACGGTCGACGACCTCTGGACGCGCTACCGCGCGGTCGGAGGGGATGCCGGGCACGACGCCGTGCGCGCGTTCCTCGACGGGACCGACCAGCTCCAGGCGCACGACCGGGACCGGCTCGCGCTCGCGGCCGACGGCCTGCTCGACGAGGTGCTCGGCCGCGAGCGCATGACCGACCGGCGCGGCGCCGACGACCTGCCCGACGGACCGTTGGCGGCGATCGTCGAGCTGATGCTCGGCACGCACCTGGCCCCGCCCGAGAGCATCGGCGACGCGGTGGCCGCCGCCGCGGCGAGACTCGGCGTGGACGCGCTCGTGCACGTCATCGACTACCAGTCCAGGGTGCTGGTGCCCGTGCCCGCCCGGTGGGCCGACGGCGGCGAGCCCCTCCCGGTCGAGGGCACGGTCGCGGGGCGCGCGTTCCGGACGCTGCAGACCGTCACGTCGACGGCCGACGGCCGCCAGCGTCTGTGGGTCCCGGTCGTGGACGGCGTCGAGCGGGTCGGGGTGCTGCGCGTGACCCTGCCCGAGGGGGCGGACACCGCCGACCAGGCCCTGCGCCGCGCCTGCTGGTGGATCACGCACCTCCTGGGCCACCTCATGACCGCGCTCGACGCGTACGGCGACGGCCTCGACCAGCTGCGCCGGCGCCGGCCGCGCACCACCGAGGCGGAGCTGGT
>JAPSLQ010000134.1:0-2175 GCA_031180595.1 Isoptericola sp.
GTCGAGCGCGGGCACGTCGGCCGCGGCCCGGTTGGCCCAGTCGGCGTACAGCGCCGGGCCCCACGTCACGGCGGCGGTCCCGCCGATCACCACGGCCGCGCCCACACCGATCGCCACCTTCGCCGCTCTGCGCACGACTCCGCACCACCCCTGCCTCACGGTGCCCCGACGGGGCCCCTCTACCCCCACGACGAGCCGCAGGCCCCCACGGTTCATCTGCACCACCGGTGAACCCGCGGCCCGGTCGTCTCGTCGTACCGGGAGAGGACCGATCGAGGGAGGCACCATGCGAGGCAAGCGCACCCTGACGCTCACGGTAGCCGTGGTGGCGACGACGCTCGCGGCGGCGACCGCGTGCGCGGGTCCCGAGGAGGAGTCGCCGGGCACGGCCGACACCGGCATGGCGGAGCCCGCGGGCGACGTCGCCCTCGCGACGGCCGACAGCGACCTCGGCGAGATCGTCGTCGACGGCGAGGGCATGACCGTCTACTACTTCACGAACGACGAACCGGGGTCGGGCGAGAGCTCGTGCACCGGCGAGTGCCTCGCCATGTGGCCACCGGTCCACGCCGACAGCGAGGAGCCCGAGGTCGAGGGCGTGACCGCCGAGGTCGGCACGATCACGGGGACCGACGGCGAGCTCCAGGTCACGGTCGACGACCGGCCCGTCTACCTGTACGCGGGCGACTCCGAGCCGGGCGACGTGACCGGCCAGGGCGTCAACGACGTCTGGTGGGTCGTCGCGCCCGACGGGGCCGAGATCACCGAGGTCCCGACGCCGGGCCTGGGCGACGACGGCGGCGGCTACTGAGGACGCTCAGGCGGTGTAGGCGCCCTGCCAGACGGTGTCGAACGGGGTGCTCGCGGCGACACGCGCCCGGATCCCCGCGGTGACGACGTCCTTGGCCACCTTCGCGGCGGACGCGACGTCCGAGCCCTTGGCGAGCTCGGCCGTGATCGCGGCGGCGAACGTGCAGCCGGCGCCTGAGACGCGCTCCTCGCCGACCTTGGGAGCGCTCAGGACGGTGACGTCCTCGCCGTCGAACAGCACGTCGACCGCGTCCGGGCCCGGCAGCTCGACGCCGCCCTTGGCGACGACGTAGCGCGGACCCGCGGAGGTGTCGAGCTGCGCGTGGATGCGGCGCGCGGCCTCGGCGAGGTCGTCGACCGACCCGATCGCGTCCATGCCCGCGAGGGTCTTCGCCTCGAACAGGTTGGGCGTCACGACCGTCGCCTGCGGCAGGACGTGCTCGCGCAACGCCGTGTCGGTGTCGAGCGCGGCGCCCGGCTCCTGGCCCTTGCAGATGAGGACCGGGTCGAGCACGACGTGGCGCCACGGACGGCTCGCGAGCGAGCGGGCGACGACGTCGATCGTGGCCGGCGTGCCGAGCATGCCGATCTTGACCGTGTCGACGTCGTGCGTAGCCGTGGCCGCCTCGAACTGGTCGGCGATGACCTGCGGGTCCACCGGGACGAACCGGTGGCCCCAGTCGTTCTTGGGGTCGAACGAGACGATGCAGGTCAGCGTGCCGACGCCGTAGACGCCCAGCTGCTGGAAGGTCTTGAGGTCCGCCTGGATGCCGGCGCCGCCGGTGGCCTCGGAGCCGGCGATCACGTACGCGAGCGAAGGGGTGGTGCTCATGCGCCCCAGCCTACGGGCGCCTGCGGAGCGCCCTCGCCGTCAGATCGAGTCGAGGATGCGCGCGCGGGCGGCGTCGCGCTCGGACGGCGTGATGGTCCCGGCCGCGTAGAGCCGGTCCACGTCCGCGAGCCGCTCGTCGACCGTCTTGCCGGGGGCGGTGCCCGACGCCGGCGCGGGCGCGGGAACGGGCGGGCGCCCACGGTCCAGGTTCTGGGCCCAGCGGACCTGCAGGTCCGTCTCGGGGTCGAGCGGGTCGATGCCGGCGTCGCGCAGCTTGCTCGCACGCCGCAGCGACATCGCCACGCCGAGCACCGCGACGATCACGAAGATCGCGACGAACAGCCCCGCGACGTCACCGAACCCGCCGCCCGCCGTCGGGTCGACGAAGCCGTCGATGCCGACGACGTCGTCGAGGACCACGCCGTGCTCGTCGATGATGATCTCGTCGTCGGGTGCCATCCCTGTCTCCTCAGATCGTGCCCAGCAGGCGGGCCCGCGCCTCGGCGCGCTCCTCGTCGGTGATGCGCCCCGCG
>JAPSLQ010000134.1:2275-7555 GCA_031180595.1 Isoptericola sp.
GTCGGCTGGGCCGCACGCTAGCAGGGGCGACGCCCGGGCGCACCGACGTCGGAGGGCGCACGTAGGGTGGGCGCCATGAGCGTGAAGATCGGGGCCCACGTCGACCTCAACGACGCCGTCGCGCAGGCGAAGGAGATCGGGGCGGACGTCGTCCAGGTGTTCGTCTCCGACCCGCAGGCGTGGAAGGTCCCGCCGCTCGAGCACCCGGGCGGTGCGGAGGCGTTCCGCGAGGAGACGGCCGCGGCCGGGCTCGACGTCTACGTCCACGCCCCGTACGTCATCAACGTCGCGTCCACGAACAACCGCATCCGCATCCCGAGCCGCAAGCTGCTCCAGCAGGTCATGGCGCGCGCGGAGGAGATCGGCGCCAAGGGCGTCGTCGTGCACGGCGGCCACGTGACTGCCAACGACGACCCCGCCAAGGGCTTCGACAACTGGCGCAAGGCGGTCGACGCCCTCGAGACGGACGTGCCGGTGCTCATCGAGAACACCGCGGGCGGCGACTTCTCGATGGCGCGCCGGCTGGAGCGCATCGAGCAGCTCTGGGCCGCGGTCATGCAGGCGAACGGCGCCGACAACGTCGGGTTCACGCTGGACACGTGCCACGCCTGGGCCGGCGGGATCGACCTCGCGACCGCGGTCGACGAGATCCGCGGCATCACCGGCCGGATCGACCTGGTCCACGCCAACGACTCGCGCGATGCCGCGGGGTCCGGCGCCGACCGGCACGCCCACTTCGGCTTCGGGGAGATCCCCGAGGAGCTGCTCGTCGGCGTGGTCGCCGCCGCCGGCGCCCCGGTCGTCTGCGAGACGCACGGGGACATGGGGCCGGACATCGCCTGGCTGCGCGAGCGGCTCGGCTGAGCCCCGCCCTGGGCGAGCCCCTGCTCTAGCGGCCGGCCTCGCCGGTGGCGCCCTCCCCGACGAGGGCGTGCTGCTTCGCCGTCAACGCCGCGCGCTCGGTGTCGCCGGGAGCCAGCGCGGCGGCGCGGCCGTACGCGGCCGCCGCGTCCGCGAGCTGCCCAGCTGCCTCCAGCAGGTCCGCACGCGCCGCGTGGAAGAGGTACGAGCTCTCACCGTTGCGGACGCCGTCGAGGATCTCCAGCCCTCGTCGCGGGCCGTGCGCCCTGCCCGCCGCGACCGCCCACGCGATGCGTTGCGCGGGCACGTCGTCGAGACGGTTGAGCAGTCCGTGGAGATGGGCGATGCGTCCCCAGTCGGTCTCGTCGGCGCTCTGCGGCCGGACGTGCTCGAGGGCGATCGCCGCCTGCAGGGTGTAGCGGCCCACGGGTGTGCGACGGTGCGCCGCGTGCTGCAGGACCTCGTGGACCAGCAGCTCGGCCTCGGAGATGGCGTCGTGGTCCCACGCCGACCGGTCCTGCCGGTCGAGCAGGACCGCCTCGCCGTCCGGGCCGACGCGGGCTCGCTGCCGTGACTGCTGGGCGAGCATGAGGGCGAGCAGACCGGATGCCTCCAACCGCTCGGGCACGGCAGGGTCGAGCAGCTCCCGTACGAGCCGCCCCAGCCGCACCGCCTCGGCCATGAGCTCGGCGCGTCCGAGGTCGGCGTACCCGGTGGTGAACACCAGGTACACCACGGCCAGCACACCGTCGATCCTCTCCGGGAGGTCAGCCGGCGACGGCACACGGTACGGGATGCCGGCGTGGGCGATCTTCGCCCGCGCCCGGACCAGGCGCTTCTGGACCGCCACCTCCGTGGTCAGGAACGAGCGGGCGATGTCGGCCGGCGTCCAGCCCAGCACCGTCCGCAACGTCAGGGCGACCCTGGTCTCGAGCGAGAGGGCCGGGTGCGCGCAGGTCAGCACCAGCCGCAGCCGGTCGTCGCCGATCTCGTGCTCGGGCTCTCGTGCCAGCAGCCCCCGGTCGACGGCCGTGCCGTACCGCCGCAAGGTCGACTCCCGCCCGCCGGCACGGCGAAGGAGGTCGATGCCACGACGGCGTGCGGTGGTGACGAGCCACCCGGCGGGGTTCGCCGGGACCCCGCCGTGCGTCCACGCCGTCAGGGCGCGTTCGCACGCGTCCTGGACGGCGTCCTCCGCGACCTGCCAGTCGGTGACGGAGGCGATCACGGCGGCCATGATGCGGGCGTGGTCGGCCGCGACCACCTCGGCCAAGGTGGTCGCGACCGACGCCTGCGCACCCGAGTCCGCCCTGGGTGATGGCACGGGACTCAGAGGGGCCAGACGGGGCGGACCTCGATCCGTCCGAAACGAGCCATCGGGTGCGCCGCCGCGACCTCGATGGCCTCGTCGAGGTCGCCGACCTCGATGAGGTCGAACCCGGCGATCCACTCCCGCGTCTCGGCGAACGGCCCGTCGGTGACCAGCCTCTCCCCACCGCGCACGCGCACGGTGGTGGCGTCCTCGACCGGACGCAGCCGGTCACCGGCCAGGTGCTTGCCCCGCTCCTGCAGCACGCTGAACCACCTCTCGACGTCGTCGGACGCGTCGTCGTAGGGCTCACCGGTCGGGTCGGTACAGACGAACAGCACGAACTGCATGATCACTCCTCCTCAGCGTGGCGCCTGTGGCCACTCCACCACATGACGCACCACACCGGGCCTGGAGGACATCCGACGCACGACGGGAACGGACGAGCCGGCTGCTCAGACCAGCCCCGCGTCGTGCACCACGATCGCGGCCTGCACGCGGTTGGTCGCCCCGAGCTTGGAGAGGATGCGCGAGACGTGCGTCTTGACGGTCGGCACGCTCATGTAGAGCTCGCCGGCGATCTCCGCGTTCGACAGCCCGCGCGCGACGGCGAGCGCCACCTCGCGCTCGCGGCCCGTGAGCGCGGAGAAGCGCGCCTCGGCCGCTCGCCGCCCGTCGGGCGCCGAGGTCTGCGACACCGCGGCGATGAGCTGCGACGTGACGCTCGGCGAGAGCGTGGGCTCGCCGGCGGCGGCCGCGCGGACGGCGGCGACGAGGCGGTCGGGCGGGGTGTCCTTGAGCAGGAAGCCGGCCGCCCCGACGCGCAGCGCCTCGAGCACCATGTCGTCGGTGTCGAAGGTCGTGAGCACGATGACGCGCGACGGCACCCCGGCCGCCACGAGGCGCCGCGTCGCCTCGAGCCCGTCGAGGCGCGGCATCCGGATGTCCATGAGCACGACGTCCGGTCGCTCGCGGCCGACGAGCTCGACGGCGGTGGCGCCGTCGGCCGCCTCGCCCACGACCTCCAGGTCCGGCGAGCCGCCGAGGATCAGGCCGAGCCCGGCACGCACCAGGGCGTCGTCGTCGACCACGACGACGGACAGGGGTTCGCTCATGGCGCCCACGGTAGCCAGGCGGACACCACGAACGCGCCGCCCGCGGAGCCGTAGGCGAGGCGACCACCCACCAGGTCCGCCCGCTCGGTGAGCCCCACGAGACCGAGCCCCGACGGCGGCGGCGCGCCGACCGGCGTCGGCTCCGGGCCGACGCTGCGCACGGGGTTGCGCACCGCGAGCGAGAGGCCCTCCCCCGGCTCGCCGTCGACGACGACCGTCACGGGCGCCCAGGGCGCGTGCTTGCGCGCGTTGGTCAGCGCCTCCTGCACGATGCGGAACGCGTGGCGGCTGACCGCCTCGGGCAGCTCTCCGACCCGCGGGGCACGCACGTCGAGCGTCACCTCGGTGCCGCTCGTGCGCACCTCGTCGACCAGCTCCTCGAGGTCGGCCAGCGTGGGCTGGGGCCGTTCGGGCCGGCCACCGGTCTCGGGCTCGGCCGCCACGCCGTCGGTCTCGCGCAGCACGCCCAGCACCTCGCGGAGCTCGGTGAGCGCCTCGTGCGCGTTCGACTGCACGACCGACGCCGTCTCCGCGATCTTCTCGGGCGGCAGGTCGGTGCGGTAGGCGAGGGCGCCGGCGTGCATGGCGACGAGCGACATGCGGTGCGCGAGCACGTCGTGCATCTCGCGCGCGATGCGGGCCCGCTCGTTGGCCCGCGCCTGCGCGACCCGGCTGGCCTGCTCGCGCTCGGCCGTCTCGGCGCGCTCGCGCAACGACGCCAGGTGCTCGCGGCGCAGCCCGATGTACGCGCCGACCCAGACCAGCAGCGCGAACACCACGAGCCCGCCGACGACGTCGACCAGCGGCGTGTACCCCGGGTCCACGACGACCGGGTGCATCACCCCGTAGACCCAGCCGGCGACGACGAACACGACGCCGGCCAGGGCGATGCGCCACCACCGGCGGTGCGTGGCCAGGGAGACGACGGCGATGACGGTCGCCCCGACGACGGTGATCGACACGGCACTGGCCGCGCCGAGCAGCAGCGCGATCGTGAGCGGCGCCCTGCGGCGCAGCAGCAGCAGACCCAGCCCGACGAGCCCGACGAGCGCGTCGAGCGCCCAGAGCCCCTCGTGAAACACGCGCTCGCCCGTGTCGTACTCGTAGGCGACGGCGGCGAGCGCGACCATCCCCGCGAGCACGGCCACCAGGAGGCGCCAGACCTCGCCCCACACGAGGGCGGCGCGGGAGCGGGTGGGCATGCCCCGAGCGTAGGCGCCCGGCCGGGCCGCGGACATCCGCCGTCGGGTGCCCGGCCGTCATCCCTTCGGACGACCCCGGACCACCTGGCAGGCGGACTGTTCTCATCCGCGCGGGCGATGCGCGCGCACGCCCCGTGCGAGGACGGTGGAGCCATGATCACCGTGGAGCACCTGACCAAGAGATACGGCCCCGTCGTGGCCGTGGACGACGTGTCGTTCACCGCCACCCCCGGCCACGTGACCGGCTTCCTCGGCCCCAACGGCGCCGGGAAGTCCACGACGATGCGGATGATGTGCGGGCTCACGCCCGCGACGTCGGGCACCGCGCGCATCCTCGGCGTGCCGTTCGCGGCGCTCGCCAACCCGGGCCGGCGCGTCGGCGTCCTGCTCGACGCCTCGGCCCAGCACGCCGGCCGCACCGGCCGCGAGGTGCTCGTGCTGGCCGCCCTGCTCACCGGGGTCGACCGGCGCCGCGTCGACACCGTCCTCGACCTCGTCGGCCTGACCGAGAAGGAGGCCGCCCGGCGCGTCGGGACGTACTCGCTCGGCATGCGCCAGCGGCTCGGCATCGCGTCCGCGCTGCTCGGCGACCCCGAGGTGCTGATCCTCGACGAGCCCGCCAACGGCCTCGACCCGGCGGGGATCCGCTGGATGCGCGACCTGCTGCACGACTTCGCCGGGCGCGGCGGCACCGTGCTGCTCAGCTCGCACCTGCTGCACGAGATCGAGCACGTCGCCGACCGGCTCGTCGTCATCGGCCGCGGCCGCGTCGTGGCGCAGGGCGCCAAGGACG
>JAPSLQ010000005.1 GCA_031180595.1 Isoptericola sp.
CGCTACGACGTCGGCTGCCGCGGCCGGACGACCAGGCTCTGGGAGATCGTCCCGATCGGCCCGTGCTCGTCGTGGAGCACGGTGCTCGTCAGCCCGACACCGGCCGGCCCGAACGACACGCTCGTGTCGAACCCGAGCCACTCGCTCTCGGGGAGCCGGTACAGGTGCGCGCCGAGGTCGAGGTTGGGGAAGGTGACCTCGCGCGGGTCCCGGCGCACGGTCAGCCCGTTGGCGACGTCGAACAACCCGGCCGCACGCGCGAGCGAGCTGACCTTCTCGTCCTCGACGAGCGGCATGTCGGTGCGGAGCCACGCCGTCGCACGGCCGGGCTCGGCCTGGGCACGGCGCGCCTCCACCGTCGTGATGAAGCCGCCCGGCCAGTCCTTCGTGAGGTCCACCGGCGGCGTCCGGTCGGGGGTCTGGATCCGGGGCAGCGGGTCGGCGGCGAGCGCCGCCGTGTCGCCCGGGCGCGCGAGCCAGGCGCGCAGCGTGACGGCGCGGCGCCCGCCGCACGACACCGCCGCCTCGACCAGCTCCACGCCCTTGCCCGGGCGGACGAGCTGCACCTCGGTGTGCATGGTCTCCAGCCGGTACGTTCCCCAGATGTCGTAGGACAACCGCGTCACGACGAGGTCGTCCCGGCCACGCTCGTCGCGGTCCGTCTCGACCAGGTGCGCGAGCAGGCCGAGCGTCGGTGCGACGTGCTGCTCGTCGGTCCTCCAGGCGCCCGAGACGTGCTCGGTGGGTTCGAACGTCGTCGGGCCGGTGCGGCGGAAGTAGGCCATGGCTCTCCTCGTCATGTCCGTGGGTGGTGGACGCTCCGATGTCTACCAGGATCCACCGTCCGCCCGCGTGTGAGGCGGTGCGGGTCGCGGCCGGGATGCGGCGTTTTGGAGGGGGACGAGGGCATGAAAGAGCCCGCGGGCTGCAGGGTGACTCCTGCTGCCGTGCTGGACGAGGGCACGGCACCCGCGGGCTCCGGTGGTCACGTGGGAATCGCAACCGGTCCACGCGCCTGGTGGCGCGAAGTCAGTCAGACGCGCGACCTAGCGCGCGACCACCTCATGGGTCCGAAGAGTCTTCACTGCTCGGATCACCTCCCTTCTCATGTGCGAACGACGGTACGCCCGCACGCCGGGGAGACGCCAGAGTATTTTCAGCCGACGTCGGCGGCGAGGAGGTGCGCCCACTCGGCCGGGTAGTCGTCGAGCCACTGGACGAGCGAGCGAGCCGGCCGGCCGACGAGCCGGGGGACGTCGTCGGACACCCGCTCGAGGACCCCGGCGGCGATCGCCTCGTAGGAGGTGACCCAGCCCTCGACCACGTCGTCCTCCGCCCCGAGCCCGGCGCGCGAGACGTACGCCTCCTCGACGGTCTCCGGCTCGTAGACGATGGTGCGCCCGGCCGCCTCGGACAGCACGTCCGCGACCTCGTGCAGGGTGAGCGCCTGCGGCCCCGTCACCTCGTACGTGACGCCGTCGTGGCGCCGCGGCTTCTCGTCGAGGATGACGGCGGTCGCGACGTCCGCGACGTCGTCGTGCGAGACGGACGCGACGCGCCCCTGGCCGGCCGGGCCACGGATGACGCCGTCCGGCCCGACGAACGTGGTCAGGGCGTGGTGGTAGATGTTGTCGCGCAGCACCGTCCAGCGCAGACCCGAGGAACGCAGGTGCTCCTCGGTGTGCCAGTGGTCCTGGGAGAACGTGAACACGGCGTCCGGTGCCGCGCCGACGAACGACACGTACACGAGCCGTTCGACGCCGGCCGCGCGTGCCGCGTCGATCGCCGCGACGTGCTGCTCCACACGGTTCTCGGCCTCGGCCGCGCTCACGAGGAACACCGTCCGTACGCGGTCGAACGCGCGGCGCAGCCCCTCGGCGTCGTCGTAGCCCCCGATGCGGACCACCTGCGACTCCGGCAGCGGGCGGCCGTCGTCGAGCCGGGGCACCTGGTCGGGGTTGCGCGTCACGAGCTTCTGCCGCGCTCCCTCGGCGGCCAGGCGGAACGCGAGCCGCGAGCCGAGCCGCCCGGCGGCGCCCGTGACCGCGACCACGCCGTCGGCAGACCACCTCACCATGGGCTCTACGCTAGGGCGGCCCGCCGCTCCCGGCCCGCCGGGAGGGACCACAATGGGCGGGTGACCTCCGAGACGTACCGCGTGATGACCGTCTGCACCGGCAACATCTGCCGCTCCCCCATGGCCGAGATCGTGCTGCGAGACCGGCTCGAGGCCGCGGGCCTCGCCGACCGCGTCGTCGTCGACTCGACCGGCGTGAGCGACGAGGAGCACGGCAACCCCGTCGACCCGCGCGCGGTCCGGGTCCTGGCCGCCCACGGCTACCCGACCGGTGACGGGCACCGCGCCCGGCAGGCGCGCGCCGAGGAGCTGCGCGAGCGCGACCTCGTCCTCGCGATGACCGCGCAGCACGCCCGCGTGCTGCGCCGCCTCGCTCCCGACGCCGACGTGCGCATGTACCGCTCGTTCGACCCCGCCGCGCCTCGGCTCGGGCCCGGCGAGAGCGAGCACGTGCTCGACGTCGACGACCCCTGGTACGGCGACCAGGCCGGCTTCGAGACGACGCTGTCGGAGATCGAGTCCGCCGCCGACGGCATCGTCGAGCACGTCCGCGCGCGCCTCGCCGGGCGCGAGGGCGCGGCATGACCTCGCACCGGGTCGAGGGCGTGGCGCCGGCTGGAGCGGGCGACGCCGGTGACCGCCCGCAGGCCTACGACGTGCGTCGCGTCCGAGCCGAGGAATGGCCGCAGGCCCGGGCGCTGCGGCTCGAGGCGCTCGCCGACCCTGCCGCGCCCGTCGCCTTCCTCGAGACCCTGGCCGACGCGCAGGAGCGCCCCGACGAGTTCTGGCGGCTCCGCGCGCGCGACGCGGCCCGCGGTGACGCCGTCGTGCAGGTCGTCGCCGTCGCGCGCGAGAACGGGCACTGGGTGGGCACCGTGACCGGCCTGCTCGAGGAGCCCGGGAACCAGGACGTCGCGGGCCGGGTCGTCGAGCGGCGCCAGGTGCACCTCGTCGCGGTCTACGTCAACCCGGAGCACCGGGGCCGCGGCCTGCTCGGCCGGCTCGCCGACGAGGCGCTCGCCTGGGCGCGCGGACGCGGGGTGGAGCGCGCGCGTCTGTTCGTGCACGTCGACAACCCTCGCGCGCAGGCCGCCTACGGCCGGCTGGGGTTCGCCCCCACGGGGCAGAGCTTCACGGGCGAGGCAGGCGAGGAGCTGGAGATGGCTCGCGCCCTGTGAGCCACGCGCGGAGCCGCACGAGCCACTCGGGCTCGCGATCCGGCTGCGGCTCCGGGGCGGGCCGGGCGCCCACGTAGCCGTGGAACCAGCGCGCGGTCTCGCGCCAGACCGTCTCGCGCACCTCGGGCGCCGAGAGCGTCACGTCGTGCAGCGCGCCGTCGACGCGCACGAGCGTCACGACGCCGCCCAGAGCGGGCACCCGGCGGGCGACCCCGACGACGTCGAGCACCGTGTCGGTCCGTCGCATCACCTCGTTCCACCGCACGGGCGGCGTCGACGCGGCCGAGAGCAGCACCAGGACCGGCGCCTCGATCCCCAGCCCGCGCGCGACGCGTTCCTGGCCGCGGAAGATCGCGGCGAGCCAGGCCGGCGTGGCGCGCCAGCCGGCGTCGGGGCGGAAGGCCGGGTCGATGTCCCACTCCCCCTCGAAGCGCGACGAGATGGTGCGCACGTAGTAGCCCAGGTCGACGTTCACCAGGTGGCTGCGCGGCGCGAGCGCGGCCTGCGCGCGCACGCCCGGCTCGAGCATGCGGCGGCCCACCTGCCGGGTCTGGAACTCCAGCCAGGGGCTGTTGAGCACGAGCCCGGAGACCCGGCCCGGGTGGTACGCCGTCCACAGGCTCAGCACCAGTCCGCCGGTCGAGTGGCCCATGAGCACGAGCCGCCGGTCCGTCGTCGGCTCCGGGCCGTGGCCGAGGACGCCGAGCGCCGCCTCGACGTCCTCGTCGTACGTCCGGAGCGACAGCACGAAGCCCGGCGTCTGGTGCTCGCGCAGGCTGCGCCCGTACTTGCGCAGGTCGAGCGCGTAGAAGCGGACGCCGAGCGACTCCCAGAACTCAGCGAGGTGGGCCTGGAAGAAGTAGTCGGTCCACCCGTGCACGTAGAGCACGTCGACGCCGGCGTCGGGCACGTCGGTGCGGGCCGCCGCGGGCGCGCGCCGCACGAGCGTGGCGACGACCGGACCCTCGAAGTCCTCGGCGAGCTCGAGCGTGCGCCGCTCGAAGCCGGGCAGGAGGTCAGCAGCCCAGGCCGCCTCGGTCGGTGCATGGTCACTCACGCCCCGACCGTATTTCGCCGACGACGCCGGTGCTCGCCCGGGTGGGCGGCGTCAGTCGAGGTCGATGGCGCTCGCGGAGGGTTCGTTGCGCCGCATCGTCAGGTGGCTGCCCAGGTAGCCGCTCATCATCACGACGACGTTGCCGAGCAGGCCTGCCGCGACGCCGGCCCCGAGGCGTCCGCGCCGGCGCAGCACCCAGGACGTGGCGAAGACGCTCCCGCCCACCACGTTGAGCGCGGCGTGCGCGACGCCGACGCGACGGGAGGCGGTGCTGCGCAGGCCGACCCAGTCCGCGAGGCCCGCCAGCGCGGTCGGCGCCACGAGCATGACCCCCGTGCCGACGAGCCGGCGCGACGCGTCCGCGTGCCGCTCGGCGCCCGAGAGGTCGAGCACCGCCGCGGCCGCCCAGCAGCCCAGGGGCAGGTCGGTCAGGACGGGGTGCAGCGCGTGCCCGAGCGAGCGCCCGCGCAGCTCCTCGAGCAGCCGCCCACCGGGCAGCACCTTCCCGGCGATGCTCTCGAGGCGGTCGGCGAGCCGGTCGAGGCCGTGCTCCTCCTCGATCGACTCCGCGGTGCGCTCGAGCATGGGCGTGGGCATGGGTTCGACGGTCATCGTGTCCTCCTTGGTTCGCCTCGTCGCGGGACGCGTGCGCTCGCGGTCGCGGGGACGTGTCCCCGTCCGGACGTCCGGGGTGTGCGCCTCACGCTAGGTCGGGCCGCGGCCACTCGCAGCGGTCCGGTCAGACGGCGGTGTAGGCGTCGGGCGTGGGGAGGAACGTGACCTCCACCCCGGGTGCGTGCCGGCCGACGACGTCGCGCAGCCAGTCCGCGAACAGGCGCATCCCTGCCTGCTCGGACGGCACGTGGCCCACGACGACCAGCCCGGTGCCGCCCAGGCGTGCGGCGTCGGTCGCGTAGGAGCCGGACTCCCACTCGTGCGCCTCGCCCACGAGGACCGCGTCGAGGTCGGCGCGGCGCAGCAGCCTCCGGTTGCGGGCGAAGCCCCGGAACCCCAGGTCGAGGCCGACGCGCCGCACGGGGAGCGCCGGGTCCCCGACGTAGCGCAGGGCACGGGCGCCCAGGGCCGCGGCGACCTGCGCGGCCAGCGCCGCGAGCGTCGTGGGCGGGACCGACGCCACGGACGTGCCGGCGGCCGCCTCGGCGGCGTCGAGCGTCCAGCCGAGCGTGCGGGCGGCACCCTCGTCGATCCCGTCCGGGCGACGGTCGTGCCAGGCGTCGTGCTGGCGCCAGACGACGAGGCCATGCTCGCGCACGAAGGCGCGCTTGGCGCGGAGGACCGGGTCGCCCTCGGCCTCGAGCTCCGCCTCGGCGGCGCCGAGGTGGTCGTAGTAGAGCGGCTCGTGCGTGACGACGACGTTCGCACCGGCACGCGCGGCCTGCTCCAGGACCTCGAGGGTCGCCAGCGTCGTGACGGCGACGCCGCGCACGACGGCGGACGGGTCGCCCGCGACGATGCCGTCGACCGTCGCCGGGCGCGCGGGCACACCGAGGTGCGCGGTGACGAGGTCGACCAGGGCGCGCGCCGTCGGTGCGGCCCGGCCGGTCGCCGGCGCGGGCGCGCTCACCCGCGCCGCCACCAACGCCGCCGCCCCGACCGGTCGGAGCCGTCCGGGCCGCCCGGCGCGCGCCCCGGGCGGTCCGGTGCGACGCCGTCGGCCCGGTCCCGGGCGGCGCGGTCCCCCGTCCGGATACCCAGAGCGGCCCGGCGCGCGCGCCACCGCTCGACCTCGTGCTCGACCTCGCGCGTCGGCGTCACGACCGGCGGGCCGCCCAGGAGCTGGCGCCGCGCGTCGATCACGCGCGCGTTGAACTCCTCGAGGATCTGCCGCACGCGCTCCTCGGAGGCCTCGCGGTCGAGGGTCGCGTCGAGCTCGGCGTCGTCCCTGCGGAGCTGCGCCGACGGCAGCACACCCGTGATCTGCTCGCGCTCGACGAGTCTCTTGAGCCACCAGTCCGGGTCGTAGGTGCCGGTCAGCCCGGGGATCGGCTTGCCCTGCAGCGGGAGGTCGTCGAACTCGCCGCGACGGATCGCCTGGTCGACGACCGTGTCGACCCACAGCGCCCGGTCGTCCATGCGGCGGCGCTTCTCGTCGCGCTCGTCGCGCTCCGGCTCCGGCCCGACGTCGTCGCTCGGCCCGTCGCGGTCTGCGCGTCCACGCTGGTCGGTGCGCTCGCGCTCGACCTCCCGGTCGACGCGGTACTGCGCGGCCCGGCGCAGCGGGTCGTCGTCGTGGTCCTCGCCTGCCATGCCCCCACGCTAGCGAGCCGTCGTGGCACCGCGCACCGAGGACGCGACCGACCGGGGTCAGTGCCGGGGATCGCGGACGGCCGCGACGAACAGCGGCCACGAGGTGTCGGTGTGCTCGATCGTGAGCAGGAACGGGCGGTCGAGGTGCAGCCGGACCTCGGGCGCGGCCGGCGCCAGTCCCGAGGCCTCCATGCCGAGCTCCGTGACGGCCGCGGCGCGCGTGCCCTCCTCGTCGACGAGGAGGACCGCCTGCTGGAACGCCTGGCCGACGTAGAGGTCCTCCGGTCCGATGCCGGTGAGGTCCGCGGTCCCGGGGTCGAGGACCGACGGCGCCCCGAGCGCCGCGATCGGTCCGAGCAGGTCGAGCGGCTCGCCGCGCACGTCGAGGGTCGGGAGGGTGAGCTCGACCGACGACGCCGCGCCGCCCCGGGCGTCGAGCGCCTCGTCGACTGCGGCGAGCAGCTCGGGCGTGGCGCTCACGGGGTCGGTGCCCTCGGGCGGCAGCAGGACGTCGGTGTGGAACGCATCGACGTACGGCAGGCGCGCGGCACGCCAGCCGTCGACCTCCGCGTACGCCACGTGCAGGAGCCCGGCCATGGTGTCGACGTCCACGACCTCGTCGCTCGCGAGCGTGAACGGCCGGTCGTGGGTGCCCGCCGGGCCGAACGGCTGCTGCCAGCGCGCGGCGAGCACGACGGCGTCCTGGAGCACGAGGCGCAGGTCCGGGTTCGGGTCGATGGCCGACTCCTCGACGAGCCCGCCCGAGTGGTGGCGCACCCACGCGTCGAGGAGGTCCTTGGAGTCCGGCGACGTCAGGTCCGTGCGCTGGATGCCGGCGTCGAACTGCTCGGCGAGGGCGGCCAGGTACTCCTCGGACACGTCGGCGTCGTCGTGGACCACCGCCTGGTCGGCGAGGTGGAGCAGCGGCGCGTCGGGGAGCTCCTCGTCCTGGACGACGGCCGGATCGCCGTCGTGCTCCCCCAGCGCGGTGCGCAGCGCGGCGAAGGCGTCCCGCCGCTCGTCGCCCTCGGCACCCAGGACCGCCTCGAGCTCGGTCAGGCTCTGCGACCGGGCGCCCTCGGTGAGCATCGCGAGCGCGACCGCGACGCTCGCGGGCGACACGACGACGTTGCCCTCCCGCGGGCCGTGCCCCAGCGTGACCGTGCCGATGCGCCGGGCCGCGGCGACGACGTCGGGCAGCGCGTCGGCGTCGTCGAGCGCGACGGTCCGGGCCCGGGCGCCCTCGGCGCGCTCCAGGCCCTCGTCGGCGGCCGGCGCCCCCGCGCACGCGGCGAGCGTCGCGACGCACAGGGCGGCGGCGAGAGCGGTGGCTGCGGTGCTGCGCCTCATGCCCCGTCTGTGTCGCGGCGCGTCCCGTCCTTGCGATCGCGCGAGCCGGCTCCTGCCTCGGACGGCCGGTCTGGGGGAAGGGCCGCTGGGGGAAGGGCCGGCACCGACGACGCGTCGCCCGGGCATGATGGGCGCATGAAGGTGTCGCGCCGCAGCCACGTGCCCCCGTTCGCCGTCATGGAGATCCTCGCCGCGGCGAACGCGCGCCGCGCGGCCGGCAACGACGTGCTGAGCCTCTGCGCCGGCGAGCCCTCGACCGGGGCGTCCGACGTCGTACGGTCGCGTGCGGCGGAGCTGCTGCGGACCGCGGACCTCGGCTACACCGAGGCGATGGGCGTGCCGGCGCTGCGCGCGGAGATCGCGGCGCACTACGAGCGGTGGTACGGCCTCGGGGTCGATCCCGGCCGGATCGCGGTCACCACCGGGTCGAGCGGCGGGTTCGTCCTGGCGTTCCTCGCGGCGTTCGACGTCGGAGACCGGGTCGCGCTCGCACGCCCCGGCTACCCGGCGTACAAGAACATCCTCGCGGCGCTCGGCTGCGAGGTGGTCGAGCTCGACTGCGGGCCGGAGACGCGCTACCAGCCGACCGTCTCGCAGCTCATGGAGGTGTACTACGGGGGCGGTCTCGACGGCGTGATCGTCGCCTCGCCGGCCAACCCCACCGGCACGATGATCGCCCCCGCCGAGCTCGCGGCGGTCGCGACGTGGTGCGGCGAGCACGACGTCCGCCTGATCAGCGACGAGATCTACCACGGCATCTCGTACGGCGACGACGTACAACAGGCCACCGCCGCGATGTACACGGACGTCGGCGCGGTCGTCGTGAACTCGTTCTCCAAGTACTGGGCGATGACCGGCTGGCGGCTCGGGTGGCTCGTGCTGCCCGAGGAGCTCGTCGGGCCCGTCGACGCGCTCGCCGGGAACGTCGCGCTGTCCCCGCCCGCGCTCGCCCAGCACGCGGGGATCGCCGCGTTCAGCCCCGAGGGCTACGCCGCGGCGGCCGACAACGTCGCGCGCTACGCGGTCTCGCGCCAGGCGCTGCTCGACCGCGCCCCCGAGCTGGGGTGGCGGCCCGTCGCGCCCGCCGACGGCGCCTTCTACCTGTACGGCAACGTCTCGTCGTACTGCGAGCGGATCGGGGGCGACTCGGTCGAGTACTGCGCCCGCCTCCTCGCCGAGGCCGACGTCGCGATCACGCCGGGCAGCGACTTCGACGGCGTGGGCGGGCGCGACTGGGTGCGGCTGTCGTTCGCGGCCGCGCCCGACGTCGTCGCGCGCGCCGTCGACCGCATCATCGCCTGGCAGCAGACGCTCTGACCGCCCGTCTTCTCGCGGTCAGCCGGCGGCTCGCGGTCAGCCGGCGGCGAGGACGCCGGGGCCGGTGCCGGCGGCGTCCTCCGGCCCGGACGGCACGGGTGCGGCCAGGAACTCCTCGATCTCGTCCTTGGTCGGGAAGGCGGTGAGGCCCGGCCGGCTGAACCAGTGGACGAGCCACACGGCGAGCTCGCGCACGGGCACGTTGAGCCGGTTCGACGCGGTGCGGAGGCGGTCGAACGCCTCCTCGGCGTCGACGGTGAACGCGACCATCAGGACGCCCTTGGCCTGCTCGATCGCGGCGCGCCGCTCCGCGGAGGCCCGGATGGACTCCGTCGCCTGGCGCTGCGCCGCCTCCCGGTTGGCCTCGGTCACGTCGATGAAGTAGCCGACGAGCTCGGTGACCTCGCCGTTCTCCGGGTCCTGCCGGCCCTGGCCGGTCACGGCCAGCGTGCGGACCTGGCCGCGGGCGTCGTAGATGCGGTGGACCGAGCTGAACGGCTCGCCCGTCACCGCCGCGCTGCGCAGCACGCCGTCGACGCGGGCGCGGTCCTCCGGGTGCTTGTGGGAGAGCATCATCTCCGTCGTCGGGACGATCTCGCCCGGCTCGAAGCCGTGCATCACGTACACCTCGTCCGACCAGGCCCAGCGGCCCGTCCTCAGATCGAGCCGGTAACGGCCGACGGGTGGCTTCGCGCCGGACGCGAGCGCGGCCTCCACGGCCTCGTCGAAGGGGGCACTCTCGTTCACAGTCGTCTCCCTCGGCGGGTCGCGAACAGGGAGCCGACGGCGCGGCTCCGTGCGGGGGGCAGGCAGCCGGGCTCGGCATGCCGGACCCGGTGGGGTGCCCGAACAGTAACCGATGCGTGCACAGCACACCTGAACAGGCGTCCAGAAGGTACATCGTGCGAGCAGGTGCCCGCCCTCCTAGCGTGAACCTGCGGCCGAGGAACGGCCACTCGACGTCCCGCTCTCGGAGGATGAGATGTCAGCGCAGCCCGGCGACGACCAGGGATTCCCGGCCCAGCAGCAGGAGCCCCCGGGGCTCACCGAGCCCATGGAACCCCAGCCGGACCACGGCGAGTCGTCGTACCAGGGCTCCGGGAAGCTCACCGGGCGCCGTGCCCTCATCACGGGCGGCGACTCGGGCATCGGGCGCGCCGTCGCGATCGCGTTCGCGCGCGAGGGCGCCGACGTCGCGATCAGCTACCTGCCCGAGGAGCAGACCGACGCCGAGACGACCGCCCGCTGGGTCGAGGAGGCCGGGTGCCGGTGCGTCCTGCTCCCCGGTGACATCACCACCGAGCAGACCGCGCGCGAGACCGTGCGCAAGGCCGTGGGCGAGCTCGGCGGTCTCGACGTCCTGGTCAACAACGCCGGCTTCCAGATGGCGCGCCGCCAGTCGATCGCCGACATCACGACGGACGATCTCGACCGCGTGCTCAAGACCAACCTCTACGCGCTGTTCTGGATCACGCAGGAGGCGCTCGAGCACATGGGCGAGGGCGGCTCGATCGTGAACAACTCGTCGATCCAGGCGTACGAGCCGTCGAGCACGCTGCTGGACTACGCCTCGACCAAGGCGGCGATCAACAACTTCACCGTCAACCTCGCAGCCGAGGTCGGGCAGCGGGGCATCCGCGTCAACGCCGTCGCGCCGGGGCCGATCTGGACGCCGCTGCAGCCGGCGACCCAGTACGAGGACAAGATCGAGAAGTTCGGCTCGGACACCCCCCTCGGCCGCGCGGGCCAGCCCGCCGAGCTGGCGCCGGCGTTCGTGTTCCTCGCCTCGAACGTCACGGCGTCGTACGTCTCGGCCACCGTGCTGGGCGTGACCGGCGGCAAGCCGGTCTTCTGACGGACGGGGCCGTGGACACCGTAGGGGCGCTCAAGGAGGTGGCCGAGCTGGCCACCTCCCGGGCGCCGCTGTACGTGCGGTTCAGTGCCGGCCCGGACGCCGACGCCTCGGAGGCGAGCCGCGACCACGAGTCCGGGTGCGAGCTGCCCGGCCTGTCGGTGAACCCGCTGAACCCCGAGCCGTGGTTCGACCGGCCCGTGCTGCACTGGGTCGCGCGGCAGCTCGTGCAGTACGCGCACCTCGGTGAGGAGGGCCGGTACGCCTGGGTCCTCACGGGGCGCGAGGTCGGCCGCGGCCCCGACTGCGAGCCGCTCCTGGCCGACGTCGAGGCCGTCGCCCGGATCCCCGACGACGTCGTCCGCGAGGCCCGAGACCTCTACGAGGACGTGTTCGACGCCGGCCAGGACGGCACGTAGGCCTCGTGCCGGCCGGCGTCAGCGCTGGCGTTCCGGCGGGACGGGCGTCCCCGGCTCGGGCACGGGCAGCGACGTCACGCCCAGACGGTCGGTGAGGTAGAGGAACGCCTCGGCGTACGGGTTGCCGTCGACCCGCCGCCGGACGTACTCCCAGTTCACCTGCTCGCGCAGGGCGCGCACGATCGGAAGCAGGTGGCTGTAGTTGCAGTCGTGCTCCGCGAGGCACGCGATCTTGCTCGCGACCACGTCGGTGGCCTGCAGCACCGGCATGCGCACCGCGAGCACCTCGATCTGCTCGGCGGACGCCAGCATGTCAGCATCGACCGGCTCGCCCCCGAGCACGTAGATGATGTCGACGAGCGCCTCGTGGTGGTAGGCCTTGAACAGCCAGTCCTCCGCGGGCTCGCGCAGCTCGAGGCCCGCCTTGGACAGCGCCTCGCGGGCCTGGTCGGCGTCCTGCGCCTGGATCACGAAGTCGACGTCGTGGCTCGGCTCGGGACCGCCCCGGGCGAACGCCGCGTACCCGCCGCACAGGGCGTACGGGATCCCGGCCTCGCGCAGCGCGACGGCGCCCAGGCGTACCGCGTCGCGCAGGTGCTCTCGCTCTTCCAGGCTCAGGTGGCCCATGTGCTCCCTGGTCACCGATCCATGGTGCACAGGATCGCGTGTGCTCGCCGCGCGCGGCGCCGGGACCGCGAACAGGTGCGACGCCGTGCGGTCACACCCAGAATCGGCAGTGATGACCAGGAGCCTGCGGATCGCGACCTTCAACATCCTCCACGGCAGGTCCCTGTCCGACGGCGAGGTCCACCTGCGCCGGTTCGGCAGGGCCGTCGCGGGACTCGACGCGGACGTGCTGGCCATGCAGGAGGTCGACCGGGACCAGCCGCGCTCGACCGGGGCGGACCTGACGTCGATCGCCGCCGACGCGACCGGCGCCCCGTACCACCACTTCGCGGCCACGCTGCACGGCGAGCCCGGCGTGTGGTCCGCCGCCACGGGCGAGGCGCAGCCGGGGGTGTCCGAGTACGGCATCGCGATCGTGAGCCGGTACCCGGTCCTGCGCTGGCGTCGTCTGGCGCTGCCCGCGCTGCCGATCCGCTGGCCGCTCATGCTCAAGGACCGTCCGCCCGTCCTCGTCAAGGACGAGCCGCGCGCCGCGCTCGCCGCGACGATCGACGTGCCGGGCGGGCCGCTGACCGTCGTCTCGACCCACCTGACGTTCCTCCCGGGCTGGAACGCGGTCCAGGTCCGCCGTCTGCGGTGGGCGTGCCGCCACCTGCCGCGTCCGCTCGTCGTCGCGGGAGACCTCAACCTGCGCGGCGGCCTGCCCGCGCTCCTGACCGGCTGGACACCGCTCGCGGAGGACGCCACCTTCCCGCTCGAGGACCCGCGGCACCAGATCGACCACATCCTCGGCAGCGGCCCGGTGCACGCGGTGACGCCGGGCCGCGCGGTGCACACCGGCACGTCGGACCACCGGGCCCTCGTGGCGGACGTCGTGTGCGGGGACGGCGCATGATCCGGCTCGTCACGTTCAACGTCCGGCACGGCCTGAGGGACGACGGCCGGGTCGACGCCGAGCGCCTGGCGGACGCCGTCGCGGCGCTCGCCCCCGACGTCGTGGCGCTCCAGGAGGTGGACCGCGGACAGGACCGGTCCGCCGGCGTCGACCTGCTGCAGGCCGTCCAGAAGGCGCTCGGGGCCGACGAGGCGCGGTTCGTGCCCACCCTCACGGGCCAGGTGGGACTGCGCGCGGCGGAGGACGAGGCGGCGGAGGACGAGCGGGACCGGCCGGCGGCGTCGCGCGTGCTCAGCACGTGGTCCGGACGCCGCCGTGCCCGCGGTGACGAGGTCGGGGTGCCCGGGTACGGCATCGCGCTCGTGTCGCGGCATCCCGTGAGCACGTGGCGGCGGCTGCGCCTGCCCGCCGGCTCCCCGTTCGTCGCCGGCCGGCAGCTCGGCCCCGACGAGCCCCGGGCGGCGCTCGCGGCCGTCGTCCGGACGCCGGAGGGACCGCTCACCGTGGTCGGCACGCACCTGTCGTCGTGGGGGAGCTGGAACCGGGTGCAGCTGTGGGAGCTGCGCCGCCGCCTGCGGGCGGCGCCGCGCCCGCTCGTCCTCCTCGGCGACCTCAACGTCCGTGGGCCGCTTCCAGCCCGGATCACCGGCTGGCGCGAGCTCGTGCACGTGCCGACCTACCCGCGGGCGCGCCCGTTCCTCCGGATCGACCACGTCCTCGTCGACGGCGAGGTCGACGCGGCGGCACCCGCGCGGGCGCTCGACCTCGGCCTGAGCGACCACCGCGCGGTGGTCGTCGACCTGGAGCTCAGGCCCAGGGGTCGAGCACGACCTTGATGCAGCCGTCCTCCTTCTTCTGGAACATGCGGTAGGCCTCAGGCGCCTGCTCGAGCGGCATGCGGTGGGTCCGCAGGTCCAGCACGCCCAGGGGGTCGGACGGGTCCTGCAGCAGCGGCAGGACGTCGGGCAGCCAGCGGCGCACGTTCGCCTGGCCCATCCGCACCGTCACCTGCTTGTCGAACAGCTGCAGGAGCGGCAGCGGGTCCTTCGCTCCCCCGTACACCCCGCTGATCGACACCGTGCCGCCGCGACGCACGACGTCGATCGCGGTGTACAGCGCGGCGAGGCGGTCGCCGCCGGCCTTCCCGACGAACGGCGCCGCCACGGCGTCGGGCAGGAACCCGACGGCCTTCTGGGTCATCTCCGCGAGCGGCGACCCGTGCGCCTCCATGCCGACCGCGTCGATCACGCAGTCCGCGCCGCGCCCGTCGGTCACCGCGCGCACGGCCTCGAGCAGGTCGCCGTCCCCGGTGCGGTTGAGGTCGAGCACCTCGATGCCGTGGCGCGCCGCCATGGCGATGCGCTCGGGCACCTGGTCGACGCCGACGACGTGCCCGGCGCCGCGGTGCAGCGCGATCCGGGCGCACATCTGCCCGACCGGTCCGAGCCCGAGCACGACGACGGTCGAGCCGGGCGTGACGTCGGCGTACTCGACGGCCTGCCACGCCGTCGGCACGACGTCGGACAGGTAGAGCCACTGCTCGTCCGGGCTGCCGTCGTCGGGCACGACCACGGGGCCGTAGTGGGCCTGCGGCACGCGCAGGTACTGCGCCTGCCCGCCCGGGACCGACCCGTAGAGGCGCGTGTAGCCGAACAGCGCGCCGCCCTTGTCGTGCTCGTGCACCTGGGTGGTCTCGCACTGGGACTGCAGGCCCCGGGAGCACATGAAGCACGAGCCGCACGAGATGTTGAACGGGACGACGACGCGGTCGCCGACCTTGAGGTCGCCCGCCTCCGGCCCGACCTCCTCGACGACGCCCATGGCCTCGTGCCCGAGCACGTCCCCGGCGTCGAGGAACATCCCGAGGATCCCGTAGAGGTGCAGGTCGGACCCGCAGATCGCCGTCGACGTCACGCGCACGACGGCGTCGTTCGGCTCGACGACCCGCGGGTCCGGCACGTCCTCGACCGAGACGTGCTCCCGGCCCTGCCACGTGAGTGCACGCATGGTCATCCCTTCGATCCGGTGGTGGAGATGCCCTGGACGAAGTGCCGCTGCCCGAGGAAGAACAGGACGATCATCGGGACGGTCGTGATGACCGACGCCGTCACCACGATCTCCCACTGCGACTCGCCGCCCGGCCCGAACTGGTCGATCAGCGCCTTGAGGCCTCGCGGGATCGTGTACGTGGACGAGTCCTGGAGGTAGACCAGCGGCCGCATGAGGTCCGTCCAGGACGCCTGCGCCTCGAACAGGAACGTGAGCACGATCGCGGGCCGGCACAGCGGGACGGCGATCCGCCAGAACATCGCCCAGTTGTTCGCGCCGTCGAGCTTCGCGGCCTCGAACGGCTCGCGCGGCAGCCCCAGGAAGAACTGCCGCAGCAGGAAGATGTAGAACGCCGACCCGAACAGGTTGCCCGCCCACAGCGGCACGTTGGTCCCGACCAGGCCGAGCGCGTTCCAGATGAGGAACGTCGGGATGAGCGTGACCGCGCCGGGCAGCATCATCGTCGCGAGGACGAGGGTGAACAGCGCCCCCCGGCCGCGGAAGCGGAAGTAGGCGAAGCCCCACGCCACGAGCGCCGAGGAGAGCGTGACCGTCCCCGCCGCGAGGGCCGTGACGACGAGGGTGTTGACCAGCCAGAGCGCGAGCGGCGCCTCCTGCCACACGGTCACGTAGTTCTCGAGCGTCGGCGTCGCGGGGATCAGCCGGTTGTCGAACACCTCGCCGCGCGGCTTGAACGACGCCGAGAGCAGCCAGACCAGCGGGTAGATGAAGACGACCGTGAGCGCGGCCAGCGCCGTGACGACGGCCGCCCGCGCCCAGCGGCGGCGCGCGGGCTGCGTCCGGAGCCGACCTTCCCCTTCGGCGGCACCCGGGACGACGGCGGCCTCCGGGGGCGCGGCCGGGACGGCGGTCATCGCTGCTCCCCCTCGTAGTAGACCAGTCGCCGCGACACGAGCAGCTGCACGGCCGTGACCAGCATGATGACGACGAAGAGCAGCCATGCGAGCGCGGAGGCGTACCCCATGTGCAGCTGCTCGAAGCCCTCGCGGAACAGGTAGATCACGTAGAACAGCGCGGCGTCGTTCGAGTACGTCGAGTTCCCGGCGCCGAAGTAGGCCGAGTACGCCTCGGTGAACATCTGGAAGGCCGCGATGGTGTTGACCACGGTGACGAAGAACAGCGCGCCGCTGATCATCGGCAGCGTGACGGTGCGCGTCCGACGCCACCAGCCGGCGCCGTCGACCCGCGCGGCGTCGTAGAGCTCGGTCGGCACGTCGCGCAGCGCGGCGAGCAGGATGATGACCGACGACCCGACGCTCCACAGGCTGATGAGAGCGAGGCCGGGCTTGATCCACGCCGCGTCCGTCGTCCACGACGGGCCGTCGATGCCGAACACGCCCAGCACCTCGTTGACCAGCCCGTACTGGCCGTTGAACAGCAGGAGCAGCAGGACGCCGACCGCGACCGGGGGCGTCATCTTGGGGATGAAGAACGCGGTGCGGAAGAACCCGGCCGAGCGGCCCGCCTGGTTGAGCAGCAGCGCGAGCGCGAGCGCGACCACGACGTAGAGCGGCACCTGGATGATCGTGTACTGCAGCGTGTTCCACAGGGCGAGCCGCACCTTGGGGTCGGTCGCCATGCGCTCGTAGTTGTCCGTCCCGACGAAGGTCGGGTCCGTCAGCACGTCGTAGTCGGTGAGCGACAGGTACGCGCTGTAGAGGATCGGCCAGGCGGTGAACACGAGGAACCCGACGATCCACGGGCTGATGAACCGCAGCGCCGCGTTGCGCTCGCGTCGTGCGCTCACGGACGCACCGGGGCGGCGCGACGGCGGGGCGGGCGCCGCCGCAGGGGCCGCGGCGGCCGAGGTCACGAGTTGTCCTCCTCCCACTTCGCCCAGGCGGCGTCGAGGGCGGACTGCGCCTCCTCCTGCGCCTGGGCGAGCGCGTCGGCGGGCTCCTGCTGGCCGTTGAGCACGCGGTTGACGGCGTCCTGCCAGGCGGTCTCGAACTCGGCGTCGGCCGGGTTCGCCGGCAGCGTGAACGCGGCGTCGTTGGCCTCGTACATCGCGTCGATCGCGTCGGCCCACGGCTGCGGCGCGTCGGACGGCACGAGCTCGTCGCGGATGCGCTCGTCGGCCTCCTCGTTCCCGGTCAGGACTCCCGTGAACACCAGGCCGTCCTGCTCGCGGGCGGTCGCGCGCGCCTCGGCGGCGGCCAGCCAGGTCTCGGTCTCGGTCATGGTCTTGGCGAAGGCGCACGCGGCCTGCGGGTTGGCGCTGCCGCGCGGGATCGCCCAGGCGGAGCCGGTCGCGTAGGCGATCGCCTCGCCGTCGGGCCCGCGGAACGCGTCGAACGCGAGCGGGGCGTCCGGCGAGACCTCGTTGAGCACGTTGATGTACCACTGCTCCATGGGCATCGCGCCGAGCGTGCCCGAGGCGAACTGGTTGCCGCCGCCGAAGAAGTCGGCCGAGTCGCGGTACGTCTTGACCGCCGGGAAGCCGCCCTGGGCGTCGTAGATGCCGACGGCGAACTCGAGCGCCTCGACGACGTCGGGGTCGTCGAGCTGGGCCGTGCGGCCGTCCTCGGAGAGCAGGTCCTTGCCCGCCGTCTTGGCCCACAGGGGCAGGAACTCGGGAAGCTTGGAGTCGTAGCCGATCACGCTGAGCCTGCCGCCGTCGGCCTGGGCGATCGCCTCGCTCGCGACCTGGATCGCCTCCCGGTCGGAGCCGTTGACGTCCTCGACCGAGAACCCCGCCGCGTCGAGCAGGTCGGCGTTGGCCATCGTGAGCTGGACCTGGTTGAACTCGGGGATGCCGAAGACCTGGTCGTCGAAGGTGACCTGCGCGAGCGCGGCGTCGCGGTAGGCGTCGACGTCGACGTCGCGCGCCTCGATGCACTCGTCGAGCGGGATGATCGCGCCGCGCGAGGCGAACGTGCCGATCTGGTCGCGGTTCGCGTAGACCAGGTCCGGGGGGTTGCCCGACGCCACCGCGGACAGGAAGGCCTGGATGTCCAGCTCCCCCTCGGCGAGCCGGACGTCCACGTCGCCGCCCAGGGCTTCCACCGCGCGGTCGTAGCGGACCTGCGCGATCTCGTCGCCGGTGCCGAACCCCATGATCGCCAGGCGGTCGGCCGGCTCTGCCCCGAAGTCGACGCCCTCGGCCTCGTCCTCGGTCTGGGTGCCCTGCGCGCACGCGGCCAGGGCGAGTGCCGCCGTGGCGGCGATGACGGTCGACGGCAGTGTTCTGCGCACGGTACCGCTCCTTCGGACGCTCGCCGACCGGATCTCGACCGGCAGGGTCACTCTCGGTCGGCTCCTTCCCACTCGCACGAGAAGCGCTTCTCCCGGCGAGCGTGCGGGACCGAGTGGGTGCACCATGCACTCTCGGACCGGCCGGACGGCCGACGGCGACGACGGAGGGAGCCCGATGGCGGACGAAGTGGCAGGGACGGGCGGCCCGTCGCACCGGCAGGGCCGGCGCGAGACCGTCGAGGAGCGGTCGGACCGCAACTGGGTCGAGCTCCTGCAGGAGCTGCGCGTGATGCAGACCGGCGTGCAGATCCTGACGGGCTTCCTGCTGACGCTGCCGTTCCAGCCCCGCTTCACGGACCTGGACTCCTACCAGCGCGCCGTCTACCTGGTGCTCGTGGTCCTGTCGGTCGCGACGACCGGGATGCTCGTCTCGCCCGTCGCGCTGCACCGGGCGCTGTTCCGCAAGCACCTCAAGCCCCAGACCGTCACGGGCGGCGACCGGATGACGCGCGTGGCCATCGTGCTGCTCGCGTTCGTGATGACCGGTGCCGTGCTGCTGATCTTCGACGTGGTGGTCGACCGGGCGGCGGGTCTGGCCGTCGGGGGGTCGGTGCTCGGCGTCCTGCTGTTCCTGTGGGCGGTCGTGCCGCTCCTGGTGCGGCGGCGCAGCTGAGCCGGGGCGGCGTCTGCGCCGCCGCAGGGCGGGGCGGCGTCTGCGCCGCCGCAGGGCGGGGCGGCGTCAGGCCGCGAGGTCGACCGCGGGTGGCGCCGCGTCGTCGGCCTGCGCACGAGCCTCGCGCTGGGCGCGGGCGATGGCGACGAGCGCCTGCGTGCCGATGAGCATCCACGCCGCGTTCGCCGCCGCGGACGGCCACACGCCGTTGACCGCCGCGACGAGGAACATCAGGGTCGCGCCGCACATGTTCGCGACCTGGAACGGAAGCGAGCTCGGTGACCACCGGCCCTTGGTGACCATGCCGTAGGCGACGAGTCCGGCGACCGCACCGAGCCATCCGAGAGCGGTGACCAGGGTCAGCATCGTGAACGACATGCAAGCCTCCTGGCAGCACGACGTCCGTGCCGCGCACGCGCGCGACACGGGGAGGAAACGGGGATGAGGTGACGCCGGTCCCTGGAGGAGGTGACCTCGGCCGGCGCCACGACCATGGTGCGGCACAGTGTTGCTTCAGCGCAATCGAATCCTCCTGCATCCAGGCAGTTAGCATCGCTACATGGCAACCGACCCACGCAGACTTGCCTTCCTCCTTGCCGTGCACCGCGCCGGAGGCGTGCTCGCGGCAGCAGATCTTCTGCACGTCACCCCGTCGGCCGTGTCGCAGCAGATCGCCCGCCTCGAGGCCGAGGAGGGGTTCGCGGTGCTCGACCGCGGGCCGCGCGGCGTGACCCTCACCGCCGCGGGTCGCGTGCTCGCCGACGCGGCCGAGCGCATCGAGGCCGAGCTGATCGAGGCGCGCCAGGCGATCGCGGCGCTCGGCGAGGGCGTCACGGGGCGGGTCAAGCTCGGCGCGTTCCAGACGGCGATCCGTGCGGTCGTCGCGCCCACGCTGATCGGGCTGGCCGACGAGCACCCCGGCGTCGAGGTCGACGTGCGCGAGCACGAGCCCGCGGAGGCGCAGCGCATGCTGCGCGCCGGGGACCTCGACGTCGTGCTGCTCGAGCGCGACGTCGACGTCGACGCGCCGGCGCCGCGCGGGGCGCACGACGTGCCGCTGCTCGACGAGCCGTGGCGCCTGGTGATCCCGGCCTCGATGCCGACGCCCGAGCGCATCGACGACCTGCGCGACGTGCCCTGGCTGGGGCCGGAGGCGGGAACGGCGGCCGACCGCGCGCTCCGCCGCCTGTCGCGCACGCTCGGCACCACGCTCACGACGCGCCACGCCTACTTCGACTTCGACACCGCGCTGGCCCTGGTCGCCGCGGGCCAGGGCGTGGCGATGCTGCCCGCGCTCGCGCTGCAGGGCGGTGAGGTCCTGGAGGGCGTCGAGGTCGTCGGGCTGGCGGGCCTCGGCTCGCGGCGGCTCGTCGTCCGGCACCGCGCCACCCGGCACGAGCCGAGCCGTGCGGTGCGGGCCGTGGTCGACGCGATGCTCGACGTCGCGCGCAACCTCGAGCTGGTCTAGCCCGCACGCGGGGTGAAGTTCCTCTCGCGCGGGGTGAAAGGGTCCGTCGGCCGCCCCGCAGCGGCCCGCGCGGGCGTACGTTCACGGACGAGGGGCGGACCGGCTCGACCGTCCTGCCCGGCCGCCCCCGCAGACCAGGAGGTGGCACGATGAAGCGCTCGATCCTCATCTGCGCGATGGCCCTGGGTCTCGGCCTCGGCGGAGCCGCGTCGGCTCAGGCGGGCGAGATCAACGGGAACGGGGACCCGATCCCGGGTGCCCACAACGCGCGCTCGGCCTGCGCGTTCTCGGGGCGGGACCTTCCCGACCACCTCGAGAACCAGCCGAACATCCCGGACGACCACGTCACGCGCGCTCACGTCCAGAGCTACGGCATGTACGTCAAGAACGGGCTCAAGCAGTTCCTGCCGAGCCCGGGCGACGCGTGCCGCGGGAACGTCGAGTTCGGGGAGTAGCCCGTCGCTCGACCCAGGACGGCGGACCGGCCCCCGGTCGGTCCGCACGGTGGGGGCACCCCGCGTGCCTGCCCCCGGTGCGCGGGGTGTACCCATGTCCGGACGGTCGTCGGCTCCCGCGCCGGCGGGCGGGTAGGATCCACCTCACAACGCAACACGCCGCTCGAACCGCGACGGGAGAGTCCGGCGGACCTGGCAGCAGGGCCGTCGGCGCCGAAGGAGCAAGCCCCTCCCCGGGAATCTCTCAGGCCCCCGTACCGTCGTGGCGAGGCAACTCTGGAAAGTGGCCCGTCCGTCGTCGCCCGACGCCGGCCTGGCCCACCGACGGTGCAAGTCGGCGCGCCCCGTCCAGGCGGACCGACAAATCTCTCAGGTCGACGTGCGACCCGGGCTCCGGCCCGGCGCGGTCCGATGACAGAGCGGGGAGGGACTGCTCGTCCCCGCCCGCCTGCCGGCCCGATCCCACGGAGCGCCCGACGTGACCCACTCCCCCGCAGGATCCTCCGCGTACGACCCCGACGTCTTCGCCGACCGGCACGTCGGCCCGCGCGGCCACGAGGTCCGCACGATGCTCGACCAGCTCGGCTACGACAGCCTCGACGCGCTGGTCGACGCCGCGGTGCCGAAGGCGATCCGCACCGAGCGCCCGCTCGACCTGCCCGCCGCGCGCAGCGAGGCGGAGGTCCTCGACCACCTGCGCGAGATCGCCGCGAAGAACCAGGTCAAGCGCCAGATGATCGGCCTCGGCTACTACGGGACCATCACTCCCCCGGTCATCCGCCGCAACGTCCTCGAGTCCCCTGCCTGGTACACCGCGTACACGCCGTACCAGCCCGAGATCTCCCAGGGCCGGCTCGAGGCGCTCCTGAACTTCCAGCAGGCCGTCGAGGACCTGACGGGCCTCGAGATCGCCGGCGCCTCGCTCCTCGACGAGGCGACCGCGGTCGCCGAGGCGGTCGCGCTCATGTGGCGCGCCTCGCGCGCCAAGTCGGGCTACGTCGTGCTCGACGCCGAGCTCTTCGGGCAGAGCCTGGCGGTCACGCGCGGTCGCGCCGAGGCGATCGGGCTCCCCGTCGTCGTGACGTCGCTCGACGACGGCCTGGCAGCCGGCCTCGAGGCGTTCGTCTCCGGCGGCGGCACGCTCCCGGAGGGTGACCTCGTCGGCGTCGTGGTCCAGCAGACCGGCGCGTCGGGCCGCGTGCTCGACGCGCGGGGGGTCGTCGCGGAGGCCAAGGAGCGCGGTGCGCTGGTGACCATGGCGACCGACCTGCTCGCGCTGACGATGCTCGTGTCGCCGGGCGAGCTCGGGGCCGACGTCGCGGTGGGGTCCGCGCAGCGCTTCGGCGTCCCGCTGTTCTACGGCGGACCGCATGCCGCCTACATGGCGGTGCGCAAGGGTCTCGAGCGCCAGCTTCCCGGCCGCCTGGTGGGCGTCTCGGTCGACGCCGACGGCGCCCCGGGCTACCGCCTCGCGCTCGCGACGCGCGAGCAGCACATCCGGCGCGAGAAGGCGACGAGCAACATCTGCACCGCGCAGGCCCTGCTCGCGATCGTCGCGTCGATGTACGCGGTCTACCACGGGCCCGACGGTCTGCGCGCGATCGGCGAGCGCGTGCACGGACGCGCGGTGACGATCGCCGCGGGCCTGCGGGCCGCGGGGATCGACGTCGAGCACGACGTCTTCTTCGACACGGTCCGGGTCGCCGTCCCCGGACGGGCCGCCGCGATCGGTGCGGCGGCGGTCGAGGCCGGGTACAACCTGTACATCGCCGACGCCGACCATGTACAGATCGCGTGCGACGAGACGACCACCGCGGCCGACGTGGAGACCGTCCTCGCGCTGTTCGGCGCGGCGGCCGGTGACGCCGCCGAGGACCTCGGCCTCCCCGAGGCTCTCCTGCGCACCACGGACTACCTGACGCACCCGGTCTTCCACGGGCACCGGTCCGAGACCTCGATGCTGCGCTACCTGCGCTCCCTCAGCGACAAGGACCTGGCGCTCGACCGCACCATGATCCCGCTCGGCTCGTGCACCATGAAGCTCAACGCGACCGCCGAGATGGAGCCCATCAGCTGGCCGGAGTTCGCGGACATCCACCCCTACGCGCCCGTCGAGCAGGCGCGGGGGTACACCGAGCTCATCGAGCGGCTCGAGGCCCAGCTCGCCGAGATCACGGGCTACGCCGCCGTCTCGGTCCAGCCCAACGCCGGCTCCCAGGGCGAGCTGGCGGGCCTGCTGG
This sequence comes from Isoptericola sp., assembly GCA_031180595.1. GTDB lineage: Bacteria > Actinomycetota > Actinomycetes > Actinomycetales > Cellulomonadaceae > Isoptericola. The sequence continues at coordinate 23,142 of JAPSLQ010000005.1, forward strand.
CGATCAAGGCCTACCACGCCTCGCGGGGCGAGTCGGCCCGCGACATCGTCCTCATCCCAGCCTCCGCGCACGGGACCAACGCCGCGTCGGCGGCGCTGGCCGGCCTGCGCGTCGAGGTCGTCGCCACGGCCGAGGACGGCGAGATCCTGCTCGACGACCTGCGCGCCAAGCTCGACCAGCACGGCGAGCTCGTGGCCGGGATCATGATCACCTACCCCTCGACCCACGGCGTCTACGAGGAGCACGTGCGCGAGGTCTGCGATCTTGTACACGAGGCGGGCGGCCAGGTGTACATCGACGGGGCGAACCTCAACGCGCTCGTGGGCCTCGCGCGGCCGGGGGAGTTCGGCGGCGACGTCTCGCACCTCAACCTGCACAAGACGTTCTGCATCCCGCACGGCGGCGGCGGGCCCGGCGTGGGGCCGGTCGCGGTGGCCGAGCACCTCGTGCCGTTCCTCCCCGGGGACCCGACGCCCGGCGCGGGCGCACCCGCGCCGGGCGAGGGCACCCCGCCGGTCTCCGCGGCGCCCCACGGGTCGGCGGGCATCCTGCCCATCTCCTACGCCTACCTCGCGCTCATGGGCCCGGACGGTCTCACGGAGGCGTCGAAGGCCGCCGTGCTCACCGCCAACTACGTCGCGTCGCGCCTCGACGGCCACTTCCCGGTGCTCTACTCGGGCGCCGACGGCCTGGTGGCGCACGAGTGCATCCTGGACCTGCGCCAGATCACCGCCGAGACGGGCGTGACCGCCGAGGACGTCGCCAAGCGGCTCATCGACTACGGCTTCCACGCTCCGACGATGTCGTTCCCCGTCGCGGGCACGCTCATGGTCGAGCCGACGGAGAGCGAGGACCTCGCGGAGCTCGACCGCTTCGTCGAGGCCATGATCGCCATCCGGGGCGAGATCGACGCCGTCGGTGCCGGACGGTGGCCACTCGAGGACTCCCCCCTGCGCAACGCCCCGCACACGGCCGCGTCGGTCATGGCGGACGAGTGGACCAGGCCGTACCCGCGCGAGCTCGCCGCGTTCCCCGTCGCGGGCCTGCGCCGGGCGAAGTACTGGCCGCCGGTCCGGCGCGTCGACGGCGCGAAGGGCGACCGCAACCTGGTGTGCGCCTGCCCGCCGCCCGAGGCGTTCGCCGAGACCCACTGATCCCGACCCGAGCGAAGGAGCCGCGTTGACCGAGGACCAGCAGTTGACCGAGGACCAGCAGGAGAAGAAGACCCCGCTCCACGACGAGCACGTGGCGCTCGGCGCCACCCTGACGGGGTTCGGCGGCTGGCTCATGCCGCTGCGCTACACGTCCGACCTCGCCGAGCACCGCGCGGTGCGCCAGGCGGCCGGCCTGTTCGACCTGTCGCACATGGGGGAGATCCACCTGGTCGGCCCGCAGGCCGCGACGGCGCTCGACCACGCGATCGTCGGCAACGCGACGGCGATCGGCGTGGGACGCGCCCGGTACTCGATGCTGTGCGCCGAGGACGGGTCGGTGCTCGACGACCTCATCGTCTACCGGCTCGCCGACGAGCACTTCCTCGTCGTCGCGAACGCGGGCAACACCCCGCTCGTCGCGCGCGAGCTCACCGAGCGCGCGGCGCCGTTCGACGTCGTCGTCGACGACCGCTCCGACGCGACCGCGCTGGTCGCGGTGCAGGGGCCGCGGGCCGAGGAGATCGTCGCCTCGCTCACCGACCCCGCCGACGTGGAGGCCGTCCGAGGGATGCGGTACTACGCGTCGGCCGCGGCCACCGTCGCGGGCGTCGAGGCGCTCGTCGCGCGCACGGGCTACACCGGCGAGGACGGCTTCGAGCTCTTCGTCCCCGCCGAGCGCGCGCCCGAGCTGTGGAAGGCGGCGCTGGCGGCGGGGGAGGGCCACGGCCTCGTGCCGGCCGGCCTGTCCGCGCGCGACTCGCTGCGCCTCGAGGCCGGCATGCCCCTGTACGGCCACGAGCTCGACACCACCACGACGCCGTACGAGGCGGGGCTCGGCCGCGTGGTCAAGCTCGACAAGGTGTCCGACGACGGCACCCCGATCGAGTTCGTCGGCCGTGCCGCGCTGAAGGCCCGGAGCGAGAGCCAGCCCGCCCGGGTCCTGGTCGGGCTCAAGGGCGAGGGCCGGCGCCCGGCCCGCGCGGGCTACGACGTGGTGTTCCGCCGCCCCGACGGCTCGGCCGGCGTCGAGGTCGGCACCGTGACGTCGGGCGTACCGTCGCCGACGCTCGGGTACCCGATCGCGATGGCCTACGTGACGCCCGAGGTGTCGGCCGAGGGGACGCAGCTCGCCGTGGACGTGCGCGGGCGCGCCGAGCCGTTCGTCGTCGTCCCCCTGCCTTTCTACACGCGTCCGTAGGACGATTGCCCCGAACCACCGCTCGCACCGCGACCCGTCCCGCGCGCGGCGACCGATTCCCGAAGCCACGACCTCACGAAGGAGAACCCCCATGCCGGACTTCCCCGCCACCCTGCGCTACTCCGTCGAGCACGAGTGGGTCGACGACGCGACCCCGGCGACCGTCGGCGTCACGTCCGTCGCGGCCGACGCGCTGGGCGACGTCGTCTACCTCGAGCTGCCCGAGGTCGGCTCGACGATCGAGGCGGGCGCCGTCGTCGGGGAGATCGAGTCCACGAAGTCCGTCTCCGAGCTGTACTCGCCGGTGAGCGGGACGGTCGTCGAGGTCAACCAGGCCGCGGTCGACGACCCGGCGCTGGTGAACTCCGACCCCTTCGGTGCCGGGTGGCTGTTCAAGGTCGAGGTGACCGCCACGGGCGACCTCCTCACCGCCGAGGAGTACGCGGCGCACGCTGGCTGAGCGCCGCCCCGCCGCACCGTTATCACATTGTGATCTTCGGTGGAGACGGTGCCGATTGAGGCACCGGCAACGCCCTGACCTGCACAGACGTCGCCCGGGGCGCGTCGTGGTAGGGCTCGCGCCGGGTGATTGTGCCTCGACCTCCTGAGAGATCTCTGTGACGGGCGTCATGAACCCGCCACCTCGGCCTCCCCACTCGTAGCGGCAGTCCCCAGTCCGACCACGTCACGGTCGGCGGCCGCGAGGAGGAACGAGACATGAGCATCATGGAGCTGGACACTCTGCCGCCCGTCCACCCGGGCATGATCCTGACCAGGCGGGAGCAGGTCGTCCTGTCGAACCTGTCCGAGGACGTCACCCTCGAGCAGATCGCCACCAAGCTGTTCGTCACGCGCAACACCGTCAAGTCGCAGGTGCGCAGCGTCTACCGGAAGCTCGGGGTTTCGAACCGCGCCGAAGCGGTCGCCTGGGCACGCCGGGCCGGTCTCTACGTCGGCTGACGCACCAGAAGCGCAGGTCGAGGCCTCGTCGGCCGGCAGGGGGGCTGTCGGCGGCGGGGCCTCGCCATGTCCACCGCCTTCGCCGCACGCGCCCGCCGGTGCATCCGCGGGACATGCTCCCGACACGGGCAGGACACGCCTGGATGGCAGACTCGCAGGCATGACCGACCGCCGCCTCGTGGTCGCAGCCGCGATCGTCGACGACCTCGCCCGCCCCACGGTGCTGCTCGCCGCCCGCCGCAGCCGGCCGGCCGCGCTGGCGGGGCGTTGGGAGTTCCCCGGGGGCAAGGTGGACCCGGGGGAGGGGCCGCTCGAGGCGCTCCACCGCGAGCTCGACGAGGAGCTCGGGGTCGGGGTCGAGCTCGGGGGCGAGCTGGTCGGACCTGACGACGGCGGGTGGAACATCACCGAGCGTCACGTGCTGCGCCTGTGGTTCGCGCGCGTCACCCGGGGCCAGCCGCGGCCGCTCGTGGAGCACGACAGGCTCCGGTGGCTGCCGGTCGCCTCGGCGCGCGATCTCGACTGGCTGGAGGGCGACGTCCGCATCGTCGAGGCCGTGGTCGAGCAGCTCGTGACGTCGGCACCCTGAACCGCCGGGCGGGCTGCAACTTTTGATTGACAGCCGTCAGAAGTGACGTAGGATGCCGAACGACGGCTCAACGGCACCGGCGCCGACGACGGCGAGGGTGCCCGCGGGCCCGTCGCACCATGACTGCACCAGAAGCACCGCGCGATGCGCCGCGCCCCGCGGCGACGCCGGCTCGACGACGAGCGAGGAGGTGGGCGCGCGCCCGAGCGCGCGAAAGGCGACCGGGCCACCGTGTGCCGTCGTTGCCGCGACGGTGGGTGACCCGGTCCGTGATGAACCCTGACAGGCGGTCAACCGGACAGGAGCACCACAGAATGAAGCGTACCCAGAGGTATTCGCGAGGGGGCAGACCGCTCGCGGGCGCGATCGCGGCTCTCACCCTCGTCGGGTCGGGACTGGCGGCGGTCGCCGGACCCGCCCAGGCGGCCGAGGAGCCCGCGCTCGACTGGTCGAACTACGAGCGCACCACGATCACCAAGGACGTCGGCGAGCCGATCGGCATGACGATCCTCCCCGACAACCGCATCATCCACACCGCCCGCAACGGCGAGGTCCGGCTCACGGACCCGGCCACGGGCATCACCAAGATCGTCAACAAGCTCGACGTGTACGTGAACTCCGAGGACGGCCTCCAGGGGATCGCGATCGACCCGGACTTCGAGGAGAACGGCTGGGTCTACCTCGTCTACTCGCCGCGCGACGCGGACGGCGACGGCGTCGCCGACACGCCCACCGGCAGCGCGCCCAACACGCTCCCCGCCGGCGAGGACGAGAGCTACTGGGACCGCTGGCTCGGCGTCAACCGGCTCGCGCGCTTCAAGTGGACCGGCGAGGCCCTCGACCTCTCCACCGAGCAGGCGATCCTCGACGTGGAGGTCCAGCGCGGCCAGTGCTGCCACGTCGGTGCCGACATCGACTTCGACGGCGAGGGCAACCTCTACCTGTCGACGGGCGACAACACGCCGGCCGGTACGCCGGGTGCCAGCGGCTACGCGCCGAACAACGACGCCCCCGGCATGAACCCCGGCTTCGACGCGCGCCGTGGCGCCGGCAACACCAACGACCTGCGCGGCAAGATCCTGCGGATCCACGTCGAGGAGGACGGCAGCTACACCATCCCCGAGGGGAACCTCTTCGAGCCCGGGACGCCGAACACCCGCCCCGAGATCTTCATCATGGGCGTGCGCAACCCGTTCCGCATCGACGTCGACGCCGAGACCAACACCATCTCCTACGGTGACTACGGCCCCGACGCGCCGGCCGCCAACCCCGACCGTGGCCCGATGGGCTACGTCGAGTGGAACATCTCCAGCCTGGACGACCCGCACAACGCGGGCTGGCCGTACTGCCACGGCCCCAACGCCGCGTACAACGAGTGGGACTTCGCCACGGCCACGCCGGGTGAGTTCTTCGACTGCGAGGCCCCGGTCAACAACTCCCGGTGGAACACCGGCCTGACCGAGCTGCCGCCGTCGCGCTCCGCGACCCTCTGGTACGGCGACGACCCGGGCCACCAGCCGTGGGACGAGCTGGTGAACTTCGGGTCCGGCCGCGGCCAGGGCCCCATGGGCGGTCCGGCCTACCACTACGACGCCGCCAACCCGTCGACGGACAAGCTGCCCGAGTACTGGGACGGCAAGTGGTTCTTCGGCGAGTTCTCCCAGGACTACATCGCCGCGTTCACGGTGAACGACGCCCTCGAGGTCACCGCCATCGAGGACTTCATGCCCAACGCCGTGATCGAGCCGGCCGGCCTGCCGCGCATCGACAACCCGATCGACCTCGAGTTCGGCCCGGACGGCGCGCTGTACGTCCTCGAGTACGGTGACGGCTTCTTCCGGCCGAACCCGGACGCGGGCCTGCACCGCATCGCGTACGCGCAGGACAACCGTTCGCCGCAGGCCGTGATCGGCGCGACGCCGCACTCGTCGTCGTCCGCCCCGCTGACGGTCCAGTTCGACGCCTCCGGCTCGAGCGACCCGGAGGGTCAGACGCTGACCTACGAGTGGGACTTCGACGGCGACGGCACGTTCGACGCCACCGGGGTGCGGGTCGAGCACACCTACACCGAGCTCGGCACCTACACGGCGCGCCTGCGCGTGACCGACACGGGCGGCAAGCGCGGCCTCGCGTCGCGCACCATCAGCGTGGGCAACACGGCGCCCGAGGTGACCATCGAGTTCCCGGCGGACGGCGGGTTCTTCCAGTGGGGCGACCGCGTGCCGTTCGAGATCACCACGCACGACGCCGAGGACGGCGACGAGACCGTGTGCTCGCGCGTCCGGTGGACCTACGGCCTCGGCCACGACGAGCACGCCCACCCCGAGGTCTCCGGCACGGGCTGCTCGGGCGTCTTCCCGACCGACCCGAACTCGCCGCAGCACGGCGACGGCGCCGACCTGTACGGCGCGATCGTCGTGACCTACACCGACGAGGGTGCCAACGGCCTGCCCCCGGCGACGGGCGAGGCCACGGCGCGCCTCAACCCGTTCCTCCAGGAGGCGGAGTACGCGACCGACCTCGGTGGCGGCGAGGTCGTCGAGGACGCGGAGGCGAGCGCGGGCCGCGTGGTCGAGCTCGGCTCGGGCGACACCCTGCGGTGGGACCCGGTGAGCTTCGAGAACATCGACGACGTCGTGGTCCGGGCCTCCGGCAAGGGCCGTCTCGAGCTGCGGTTCGGCTCGCCGACGGCCAAGCCGTTCGCCGCGGTGACGCTCAAGCCGAACCAGGGCTGGCAGGACGTCGTGGCGCAGATCGCCGGCGCCGCACCGACCGAGACCGGGGCGCTCTACGTCACGTCTCGTGGCGGCGCGACGGTCGACACCCTCACCTTCCGGGGTGCGGGCGTCGGCCAGGCCCCGCAGTGATCAGCTGACGATCGGCTGACGCCGCACGGGACGACGACGGCGGTACGCACCTCGGTGCGTACCGCCGTCGTCGTTCTCGGGACCGAGCCGTCAGGGTGCGACCGGCTCCAGGACCATGGCGGCGCCGCCGCCGCGACGCCGCGGCTCCGAGACCGCGGTGAGGAGGCCGTCGGGGCCGATCTCGATCGCCGTCGCGGCACCGATCTCGGCCGCGCTCGTGAACTGGTCGCCGGCGGGGACGAGCCGGTGCCCGTAGGCCGCGAGCTCGTCGCCGTAGAGCTCGATGAACTCCGGCTCGGCGAGCACCGTGGCGGTGTTGCGCTGGGTCGCCCGCGGTGCCGACAGGGCCTCGGCGATGTCCATGCCGCGGTCGAGCCGGTTGGTGAGCGTCTGCAGGACGGTCGTGATGATCGTGGACCCGCCGGGGGAGCCCAGCGCGAGGACGGGCTCGCCGTCGCGCACCACGAGCGTGGGCGCCATCGACGAGCGCGGGCGCTTGCCGGGCTCGATCCGGTTCGGGTCGTCCGCGTCCCACACGAGCGTGAAGTCCGTGAGCTCGTTGTTCAGCAGGAACCCGCGCCCCGGCACGACGATGCCGGAGCCGCCCGTCTGCTCGATGGTGAGCGTGTACTCGACGACGTTCCCCTCCCCGTCGACGACGGTGAGGTTGGTGGTCGAGATGTTCTCGGTGTCGGCCTCGACGAGCGGGACGGTCTCGCCGCACGCGCTCGAGCCGGCGTCGACGTCGCCGGGCGCGACCGGCTTGGGGAGGGCCGTCGTCGGGTCGACGAGGCAGGCGCGCTCGGCGGCGAAGTCGTCCGAGAGCAGGGTCTCGAGCGGGACGTCGACGTACGCGGCGTCGCCCAGGTACGCGCCCCGGTCGGCGAAGGACAGCGCGCTCGCCTCGAGGTAGTGGTGCAGGTAGTCGGCGTCGGACATGCCGGGCAGGTCGAAGGTCTCGAGGATGTTGAGCGCCTCGCCCACCGTGGAGCCGCCGCTCGACGACGGCGCCATGCCGTACACGTCGTAGCCGCGGTACCGCACGTGCGTCGGGTCCTGGAGGAGCGCGTCGTAGCCGGCGAGGTCCTCGAGCGCGAGGAAGCCGGGCGGGACGGGCAGGTCGGTCTCCGGGTCGGTGACCGGGTCCGCGACCGCGCTGACGATCTCGGCGGCCAGGTCGCCCGTGTAGAAGGCGTCGGTGCCGTGCTTGGCGAGCAGGTCGTAGGTCGCGGCCAGGTCGCGGTTCCGGAAGATCGTCCCGACGGCGGGCGCGTCGCCGCCGGGCAGGAACAGCTCGGCCGTCGCCGGGAACGCGGAGAAGCGCTCGGCGTTGTCGAGGGTCTGGCTCCGGAAGGTCTGGTCGACGACGAAGCCCCGGCGCGCGAGCTGCGTCGCGGGCTTGAGCGCCTCCTTGAGGGACAGCGTGCCCCACTCCTCGAGCGCGAGCTCCCACGTCGCGGGCGTGCCAGGCGTGCCGACCGAGACCCCGCTCGTGACGAGGTCGGGGGAGAAGCGGTAGGGCGCGCCGGTGGCCGGGTCGATGAACGCGTCGGTCGGCATCGCCGCGGGCGCGGTCTCGCGGCCGTCGATCGTCGTGACCTCGCCCGTGGCGGCGTCGTAGTGCACGAGGAACCCGCCCCCGCCGATCCCGGCGCTGTAGGGCTCCGTGACGCCGAGCGCCGCGGCGGCGGCGATCGCGGCGTCGACGGCGTTGCCACCCTTGCGCAGCACCTCGAGCCCGATGCGGCTCGCCTCGGGGTCGACGGTGCTGATCGCGCCCCCGTAGCCGACCGCCATGGGGATCTTGTCCTCGTGGCGTGGCGCCGCGGCCGCCGGACCGGTGGCCGGTGCGAGGCCCGGCGCGACGGCGGTCGTGACGGCGAGGCCGGCGGTCAGCGTGGCCGCGAGGGCCGCCGCGAGCGGCCTGCGGGCGGAGCGGGTGGAGCTGCGGTGATCCATAGCCTTCTCCTCGGACCGGGATGTCGGTGTACACCACGGTCACCCGGAGCGACGGATTTGGCTAGGGGGATCTTTCCGCCCGGGCGCGCGGCTTCAGCTCGCCACCTGCGCCGCGAGCCAGCGCTCGACGTCGCGCCGGGTGCGCAGGCGTACGACGACGAGGTGCGGCGCGACGTCGGCGAGCCACCGGTCGAGCCCGTCGAGCTTGTGCCTGGTCCGCCACGCCCACCGCACGATGTGGTCGTGCTCGCTGAAGACCGACCGCAGCGGCGGCTCGACGTTGCCGTTCCACAGCTCGATCCTGCCCAGGCGACGGCGCAGGGTGCGCGCGACGACCTGCCGCATCACGACGTCGGTCGGCAGGTCGAGCCACACGAGCACCTCCGCTCGTTCGAGCAGGAGGGGGCGCACCACGCGGTACTGCCACTCGGTGACCCACGCGTCGGTCGCGACGAGCGCGCGGACGTCGTCGACGAAGTCCGGGCGCGACGTCCAGCCCGGCCCCCAGTGCAGCCCGTCGAGCTCGGTGTGCGGCAGGCCCCAGAGCACCCCGACGCGACCCGCGAGCGTCGTCTTGCCCGACCCGGACGTCCCCGCGACGAGCACGCGGCGCGGCCGCCGGCCGAGAGCCTGCGCGACGTCGTCGTGGGGACCGAGGAGCGTGCGCACCCCTGGAGCGTAGCCCTCGCATCCGCTGGTGTAGAGAAGTTTCCCTGGAGGTTGACATCTGGAAAGTTCCTGGCAACCTGACGACGGAAGGCTGACGACGGCGTCCGCCCCATCCTGCCTCTGGAGGAACCCCATGCGCCGAGCAGTGCCGCCCGTCCGCAGACTCGCCGTCGCGCTCCCCGCGGGCGTGCTGGCCCTGGCGCTCGCGGCACCCACCGCGCCCGCCGCCGCGGCCCCGAGCACCGTCGCGGCGTCGTCGAGCGCGCTCGCGCTGTCCGACGACGTCGCCGACCTCCCGCTGGACGACGCCGGCGCGGCGATCGTCACGCGTCACGAGGAGCGGCTGATCGCGCCCGGGCTCGAGCACACGTCGTTCGCACGGGTGTCGGCCGACGGCTGGCTCAGCGGCGAGGTGCTCGTCGTCGACCTGGACGACGGCGCCGCCCGGTTCGGCTACGTCGGTGCCCCGGACGTCGCGAGCAACGCCACGGTGACCGAGATGGCAGAGGCACGCGGCGCCGTCGCGGCCGTCAACGGCGACTTCTTCGACATCAACAACTCGGGCGCCGCACTGGGCACCGCCGTCGACGACGGGAAGCTGCTCAAGTCCGCCGCGCCCGGCCGGAACAAGGCGGTCGTGTTCGGCTCGGACGGCATGGGGAGGCTGGCGCAGCTCTTCCTCAGCGGGTCCATCACGATCCCGTCCGGCGGCACGACGCGCGAGCTCACGGTGGACGGCCTCAACGTCACGGGCGTGCCGGCGGGTGGCGTCGCGGTCTTCGACCCGGCCTGGGGCGACGCCGCGCGCTCGCGCCCGCTCGGCGCGGGCGAGCAGGGCGTCGAGGTGCGGGTCGAGATGGCCGACGACGGCACGTCCGGCACGGTCGTCGCCGTCGGCGCGCCGGGGGAGGGGCGCCTGCCCGACGGCGTGCGGGCCGTCGTCGCCCGTCCCGGTGCGGCCGCCGACGCGCTCGCCGCCCTGACGCCCGGCGACGAGGTCACGCTCGCGTACGGGCTGCGCGAGGACGCGGGCGACGTCGCGGTCGCGATCGGCGGCGACCCCGCCGACTGGCTGCTCGAGGACGGTGACGTCACCACCGCGACCGGTGACTTCGCGCGCCTGCGCCACCCGCGCACGGCGATCGGCTTCGACGAGTCGGGGACCACGGCGTACCTCGTCGTCGTCGACGGACGCCAGGCGCAGAGCATCGGGATGAGCCTGCCCGAGCTCGGCCGGTTCATGGCCCAGATCGGGGCCGACGACGCGCTCAACCTCGACGGCGGCGGCTCGTCCCAGATGAACGCCCGTCTGCCCGGCGACGCCGCGACGTCGGTGCTCAACAGCCCGTCCGACGGCGTCGAGCGGCGTGACGCCAACGGGCTCGGGCTCTTCGTGGACGCGGGATCCGGTCAGGTGCACGCCTACGACGTGCGGACCGCCGCGGCCTCCGGCGACGCGCTCCGCGTCTTCCCCGGCCTGCACCGCACGCTCGTGGCCAAGGGCTACGACGAGACGATGGCGCCGGTCGGCACCCCCGCGGCGGACTGGACGTCGTCCGACGCCGCCGCCGCGACCGTCGCGTCCGGGGACTCGGGGACCGGCGTCGTGACCGGCGTCGCGCCCGGCACCACCACGGTTCGCGCCGCGACGCCCACACCCGAGGGCGTCGCGACCGGCTCCGTCGAGCTCACCGTCCTCGGTGAGCCCGTGCGCCTCACCACGTCCGAGCCGGTCGTGACCCTGCCGGACCAGGAGTCGACCGCGAGCCTCTCGGTGCTCGGCCACGACGCCCGCGGTTACGTCGCGCCGGTCGAGGCCCGCGACGTCGTCGTCACCGGTGGCCAGGGCGTCGCCGCGCTCGAGCCGGCCGCCGACGGCACGCTCACCGTGCGCGCCCTGCGGCCGTCGGGTGCCGCGAGCTTCACGCTCACGGTGGGCGGGCTGACGACCGAGGTCGCGGTGGCCGTGTCGCTCGACGAGGTCTCGGTGGCCGACTTCTCCGACGCCGCGCGCTGGACCTCGGCGAACGACCGCGCGCCCGGCGGCTCGGTCGCGCCCGCCGACGGGCACGACGGCGCCGCCGGGCTCCGGCTCACCTACGACTTCACGCGGTCGACCGCGACGCGGGGGCAGTACGCCGTCTTCCCTGACGGCGGACGGGAGGTGCCGGGCCAGCCGCGCAAGCTCACGATGTGGGTCCACGGCGACGGCAACGGGGCCTGGCTGCGCATGCAGGTGCGGCAGGGCAACGGGGTCGTGACCAACCTCGACGGCCCGACCGTGTCGTGGGAGGGCTGGCGGCAGGCCGAGCTCACCGTCCCGGAGGGCGCGCACTACCCGCTGCTGCTCCAGCGCGTCCGGCTGCTCGAGACCCGGGCGTCGGCGCAGTACACCGGCCAGGTGACGATCTCCGACCTGCGCGCGCACGTGCCGCCGGACGTCGACGTGCCCGACGTGCCGGTGGTCGAGGACCCGGTCGTGGCCGACGCGGGCGCCACGGACGACGCCCCTCTGCGCATCGCCGTGATGTCCGACGCGCAGTTCGTGGCGCGCAACCCGGACTCCGGGGCGGTCCAGGGTGCGCGCGAGGCGCTCCGTGAGATCGTCGCGGCCGACCCCGACCTGCTCGTCGTCAACGGCGACCTCGTCGACGAGGCGTCTCCGGCGGACTTCGACCTGGCGCGCGAGATCCTCGAGTCCGAGCTCGCCGGGTCCGACCTCCCCTGGTACTACCTGCCGGGGAACCACGAGGTCATGGGCGGCTCCATCGCCAACTTCGAGGCCGAGTTCGGCGAGCGGTGGCGCGTGCTCGACGTGCCCGACCCCTCCGGGACGGGCGGCACCACGCGGCTGGTCATGCTCGACACCTCGACCGGCCGGCTCGGGTCCGACTTCGAGCAGCTCCGCGCCCTGCGCGAGGCGCTCGACGGGGCGGCCGCCGACGACGCCATCACCGGCGTCGTGACGTTCTTCCACCACCCGGTCGACGACCCGCTGCCGGCCAAGGCGAGCCAGCTCGTCGACCGGGTCGAGGCGGAGACCGTGCGCGGCTGGTTCGAGGACTTCCGCGGGTCCACCGGCAAGCCCGTCGCGAGCGTCGGCGCGCACGCCGGCGTGTTCCACGCGAGCACGGCCGACGGCGTGGCCTACCTGGTCAACGGGAACTCGGGCAAGGGCCCGGCGAGCACCCCTGAGGACGGCGGGTTCACGGGCTGGTCGATGGTCGGCGTCGACCCGTCGGCGGCGTCGCTCGACGACGGCTGGCTGGGCTGGGAGGTCAACACCCGCGCCGAGGCCGTCGAGGTGTCGGGGCCGGCCGAGCTCGCGGTCGGCACCTCGGGCGCGGTCAGCGCGCTGGTGACGCAGGACGGCACGCGGCTCGTGCCCGTGGCGTGGCCGGTCTCGTCCCGCTGGGGCGGCGACCGGGTGTTCGTCGGCGCGGCCCAGGACGCGCCGTCGGGCACGGTCCTCGCGCTCGACCCGGACACGCACGAGGTGACGGCCGTCGCGCCCGGACGGGCGACGGTCGAGGTCGAGGTGAACGACGTCGTCGGGACCCTCGAGGTGCTCGTGCCCGCCGGCGCGCCGGGCGAGGCACGCATCCGGGACGACAACGGCTGGGACACCGGGCTGCGCGACGGCGACTACACCGTCCTCGTCGACCTGTGGCACGGCGAGAACGCGACGAGCCTGCGGCTGTACGAGGACGGCGAGCTGATCCACACCGAGCCGCTGACGTACGGCGGCGTCGAGGCCCAGCACGTGGCCGTGCCCGTGACCGGCAAGGTGAACGGCGAGTACACGTACACGTGCGAGCTCGTGAACGCGGCCGGCGCGACGCCGTGCAAGAAGGCGCACACCGTCGTCGTGAAGGACGCGAACCCGGGCAAGCCCGCGCTGAGCCACGACAACACCGACCGCGACGGCGACTACACCGTGACCATGAACAAGTGGTGGGGCACGCAGGCCACGGGGTACGTGCTGTACGAGGACGGCGTCGAGATCGACCGGCAGGAGCTCGAGCCGGGCACGGGCGGCGAGGCGCAGGCCACCTCGACGTTCGTGACGGGGCGCGAGCCCGGGACGTACACGTACGTGGCGGTGCTGACCAACGACGCGGGCGAGACGCGCAGCCGCGAGCTCACGGTCCGCGTCCGGTGAGCCCGCTGTCGTGGTGAGCGGGCTCGGATCCGGCGTACGGTTGGCCCCATGAGTGACTTCCAGGTCAACCGCCGCAACCGGCAGGAGCCGTCAGGCACGCTGTTCGGCCGCGTGATCGTCGCGTTCCTGCTCTTCGCGGGCGGGCTCGTCCTCATCGGGATCGGGTCCGCGGCGGAGGAGCCGATGGGCCCGTTCCTGTTCGTCGGCGGGATCCTCGCCGTCGCGCTCGGGTTCGGCCTGCCGATGATCGGCGGCTACGAGCGGCTCGGCAGCAACCAGCACTAGCGCCCGGCGGCACGACGAGAGGCAGGGCCCCGGCGGTGCGCGCCGGGGGCCCTGCCTCGTCGTGTGCGTCAGCTCGCGGCCTCGATGGTGTTCTGCTGCCGCTGCGCCGAGTGCTCGACCTCGATGCGGCGCGGCTTCGCCTCGTCGGCCACGGGGATGGTGAGGGTCAGCACGCCGTCGGCGTACGAGGCCGTGATCTTGTCCAGGGCCAGGCCGCGGCCCACCGTGAGCTGGCGGGCGAAGGTGCCCGCCGGGCGCTCCCGCACCAGCCACTGACCCTCGCCCGAGCGCGCCGTCCGCTCGGCGCGGATCGTCAGGGTCCGGTCCTCGCACGACACGTCGATCGTGCCGGGGTCGACGCCGGGCAGGTCGACGGCCATGACGTAGTGGTCACCCTCGCGGAAGAGGTCCATCGGCATCGCCGGGGCGTTCCGCTGGTTGAGGGCGAGCGAGCCGAAGAGCCGGTCCATCTCCTGGAACGGGTCCCAGAGCGTAGCCATCGCGCATCACCTCCTCGTCACGGGGCCGCGCCCTGCGGCCTCGTCGCGTCCGGCGTCGCACCGTCGGCGCCGGGTGGCTACATCTCTGGATTTAGCACTCTCGGGGTGCGAGTGCCAGTACCCGGCTGTTCGCCCACGGCGAACATGCGGCGCCGTCGCGCGGTCGGTGATCCGTGCCGAGGTCGGCGGTCCGGACCACCGACCTCGCGACGGACCACCGACCTCGCGAAGGACCACCGTCCGCGTCACCCGGGCCGGCGGAGGACGCCGCCTAGCGGGCGGTCGCGACGAGCGACTCGCGCGCGCTGCGAGCGGCCTCGACGAGGTTGCGCAGGGCGGGCGTGACCTCCTCGTACCGGCGGGTCTTGAGCCCGCAGTCGGGGTTGACCCACACCAGGCCCGGGTCGATCGACCGCACCGCCAGCCCGAGCAGCTCGGTGACCTCGTCGACCGAGGGGACGCGCGGCGAGTGGATGTCGTACACGCCCGGGCCGATCCCGCGGGCGTACCCGGCCGCACGCAGCTCCGGGACGATCTCCATGCGCGAGCGCGCCGCCTCGAGCGACGTCACGTCGGCGTCGAGCCCGTCGATCGCGCCGATGACGTCGCCGAACTCCGAGTAGCACAGGTGCGTGTGCACCTGCGTGGCCGGCCGCGCGCCGGCCGTCGCGAGGCGGAAGGAACCGACCGACCACCGCAGGTACTCGCCCTGGTCGGCGCGGCGCAGCGGGAGCAGCTCGCGCAGCGCGGGCTCGTCCACCTGCACGACGGCGATGCCTGCGTCCTCGAGGTCGCTCACCTCGTCGCGCAGCGCGAGCGCGACCTGGTTCGCGGTGTCGCCGAGCGGCTGGTCGTCGCGCACGAACGACCACGCCAGGATCGTCACCGGCCCGGTGAGCATGCCCTTGACCGGCTTGGACGTCAGCGACTGCGCGTAGCTCGCCCACTCGACCGTCATGGGCGCCGGCCGCGAGACGTCGCCCCACAGGATCGGCGGGCGCACGCACCGCGAGCCGTACGACTGCACCCAGCCGAGCTGCGTGGTCGCGAAGCCGTCGAGCTGCTCCGCGAAGTACTGCACCATGTCGTTGCGCTCGGGCTCGCCGTGCACCAGCACGTCGAGTCCCAGCTCCTCCTGCAGCGCCACGACGCGCTCGACCTCGGCGCGCATCGCCGCGGCGTACGCGTCGTCGTCGAGCTCGCCCTTGGTCCACGCCGCGCGCGCCGCGCGGATCTCGGTGGTCTGCGGGAAGGACCCGATGGTCGTCGTGGGCAGGGGCGGGAGGTCGAGCCGCGCGCGCTGCTCGGCCACGCGCTCGGCGTGCGCCCCGCGCGTGAAGGACGAGTCGTCCAGGGCGGCGAGGCGCGCGCGGACGTCCGGCACGACGACGCCGGGTGCGACCGCGCGCGACGCCAGCGCCTCGGTCGCCTCCGCCAGCTCACGGGCCACGGTGTCCCGGCCGAGCGCGAGCCCTCGCGCGAGCGCGGAGACCTCGCGGACCTTCTGGTCGGCGAACGCGAGCCAGGTCCGCAGCGCGGGAGAGCGGCCGGCCCGGGCGGCGGCCGGTCCGTCCCACTCCTCGTCGTCGACGTCGTGCGGCACGTGCAGCAGCGACGTGGACGTGCCGACGACGACGGCGCCCGCGCCCGTGCGCTCGGCCAGCCCCTCGAGCAGGTCCAGCTTCGAGGTCAGGTCCGCCCGCCACACCCCGTGCCCGTCCACGACGCCCGCCACGAGCGTCTTCCGGTCGAGCCCCGGGACCGGGCCGGCCGGGACGGAACCGCGGACGAGGTCGAGCGCGACCGCCTCCACGTCGGTCCGGGCGAGCGCGCCGAGGACGTCGGCCTCGTCGTCCGGACGGGAGAGGTCGCCGTACGGGGCGGCGACGAGGAGCTTCGGCCGGCCTTCGCCGGAGGCCGTGCTCCCCGCGAGCGCGGTGTAGGCGCGGGTCACGGCCTGCGCGACCTCGGCGCGGGTCGCACCCGCCGCCGCGACGAGCGTGTCGGACACGAGCCCCGGCTCGTCGAGCTGGACCCAGGGCGCCCCGGCCGTGGCGAGCGCCTGCAACAGCGCGGCGTACGCGCCGAGCAGGTCGTCGAGCCGGTCGAGCGGACGGAACCCCGCGGGTGCGCCCGCCTCCGCCTTGGAGAGCAGGAGGAACGTCACGGGCCCGACGACGACCGGCCGCGTGACCACGCCCTCGGCGCGCGCCTCGGCGTGCTCGCGCACGACGCGGTCGTCGGTCAGCCGGAAGGTGGTGGCGGGCCCGATCTCGGGCACGAGGTAGTGGTAGTTCGTGTCGAACCACTTGGTCATCTCGAGCGGCGGTGCGTCCTGCGTGCCGCGCGCGAGCGCGAAGTACGTCGACGACGGCACGCCCGTGCCGCCGTCGCGCAGGGCGGCGACGTCGGAGGAGAGCGCGCCGAAGCGCGCGGGCAGCGCCCCGAGCGTCACCGCGGCGTCGAGCACGTGGTCGTACGACGAGAACGAGCCCGGTACGGACCCGTCGGCCGGGTCGAGCCCGAGCGCGACGAGGCGCCGCAGCGTCGCGAGCCGCAGCTCGCGCGCCGCGGCCTCGAGCTCGTCAGCGGACGTGCGCCCGGCCCAGTGGGCCTCGAGCGCACGCTTGAGCTCGCGACGCCGGCCGATGCGGGGGTAGCCGAGGATCGTCCCACCCGCGAACGGCGTGCCGGCGGGGGTGGAGGTGGTGGTGGACGGTTGCGTGGACATGAGCACTCCTGAGCAGATGGTGCTCCCGGGTGTCACGCGTCAGGTGGTTGTCACGTGACCAGGGGAGCGTCCGACGGGATGCCCGGCACCCACGGCCTTCTGGCCAGGTCGGCGCCGTCGTCGGAACGCGACGACGCCGTGCCGCCGAGGTTCACACCCTCGAGCAGGTCCAGAGCGGGACGGTACTTGTTGAACGTGTACACGTGCAGGCCGGGCGCACCCGCGTCGAGCACGCGCTGGGCGAGCTCGGCGGAGTACGCGGTCCCGTAGGCGTGCTGGGCCTCCGGGTCCGGCAGGGCGTCGAGCGCGTCCAGCAGGTGCCGGGGCGGAGCGACGCCGGTGAGCTCCTCGACGCGACGGAGCCGGCGCGGCTCGGTCGTGGGCAGCAGCCCGGCGAGGATGGGGATCGTCACGCCGGCCGCGCGGGCCTCGGCGACGAAGTCGGTGTACGAGTCGGCCTCGTAGAACAGCTGCGTGATGGCGAAGCTGGCACCGGCCTGCTGCTTCTCGAGCAGGCGGTGGACCTCCTGGGTGCGCGTGGTGCCGGCGGCCGGGTTGCCGTTGGTGAAGGTCGCGACGGCGATCGTCAGCGGCCGTGCGGCGCCCCGCAGGGCCGCGCTCGGGTCCTCGGCGCAGCGCCGGTTCTCGACCTCGCGCAGCAGGTGCACGAGCTCGATGCTCGAGTGCACGCCCTCCGGCGGCGGGAACCAGTCGGGCTGGTCCTTGGGCGGGTCGCCGCGCAGCGCGAGGAAGGACCGGACCCCCGCCTCGAGGAAGTCGTCGATGACCTCGGTGACGTCCTCGCGCGAAGCCCCCACGCAGGTCAGGTGGGCGATGGGCAGCACGGGAGTGCCCTCGAGGAGGGTCGCGACGACGCGGCGCGCCGTGGCCCGGTCGCCACCGCCCGCTCCGTAGGTCACCGACACGAAGTCCGGGTGCGTCTCGACCAGCCGGCGGGCGGTCTCCCAGAACTTGGGTGCCGCCTCGGGCCGGCGCGGCGGCATCAGCTCGAACGAGACCGTCGGCCGGTGCCGGTGTGCCGGGTGGTGCGGGGGTGCCTCTGCGACCATGCGTCACTCCATCGGACCTGGCGTGAGCACCTTCGTCCTCGGGAGGCTTCCGTCGGAGAACGGGTTGCTGCGGCGTCGTCGAGCCAGGACTCTCGGCCGCTCTGGATGGCTTGGGCTCGATCGTAGGCACGTCCGGGCCCCGGACGCGATCCGGCTCAGTGCGTGAGACGGGTGTCCACGGCAGAGGGGGGCCGGTCAGGGCACGAGGACGACCTTGCCGCCCGGGTGGCCGCTCTCCACGAGCTCGTGCGCACGCGCGGCGTCGTCGAGCGGCAGCACCCGGCCGATCGTCGTCGTCATCTCGCCGCGCGCGAGCGCGTCCAGGACCTCGGCGAGCTCGCCCGCGTCGCGGCGCGAGGCCGAGGTCGACGCGACCCCCAGCGCGGCGGCCGCCGGGTCAGCGATGGTGAGGACACGGTCCGTCCCGCCGCGGAGGGTGATCGAGTCGCGGAGCGCGCCCCGTCCCGCCGCGTCGAGGACGGCGTCGACACCGGTGGGAGCCAGTGCACGGACGCGGTCGACGAGGCCGGGGCCGTACGTCGTCGCCGTCGCGCCCGCCGCCGTCACGCGGTCCTGACCCGCGGGGGAGGCGGTGCCGACGACCCGGGCGCCGCGGCGCACGGCGAGCTGGACGGCGAGGGCCCCGACGGCGCCCGTCGCCCCGTGGACCAGGAGGGTCTCGCCGGCCCGCACGTCGAGCCGGCGCAGCGCCCGCATCGCCGTCTCGGCAGCGACGGGCACGCTCGCCGCCTCGGCGCTCCCCAGCGCGTCGGGGACCCGGGCGAAGACCGACGTGAGGGCCAGCTCCGCGTACCCGCCCGTGTCCGCGAACCCGGCGACCCGGTCGCCCACGGCGACGCCGTCGGCTCCGGGGCCGAGCGCGTCGACCACCCCGGCCACCTCGAGGCCCGGTACGTGGGGCAGGCGCAGGCGCACGACCGGCGCCGAGCGGATCTTGGTGTCCCACACGTTGACCGCGGCGGCCTGCACGCGGACGCGGAGCTGCCCCGCCGCGGGCTCCGGCACCTCGACGGCGGCCGGGTGCAGCACGTCGGGACCGCCGTGCTCGTCGAACACGATCGCGCGCATGGTGGTGGTCATCTGTCCTCCCGGAGGATTGTCGTCGGCGGGTCGGCGGTGTGCACCTCGTCGGCGCACGCCGTCCGACCGGACGGGCCGTCCCCCCGTAGGGTGGCAGCCATGGACACCGAAGAACGTCTCGCCGTCTTCCTCGACTACGAGAACCTGGCGCTCGGCGCGCGCGAGCACCTGGGCGGCATGCAGTTCGACTTCGGCCCGATCGCCGACGCGCTCGCGGTCCGCGGGCGCGTGGTGGTGCGACGCGCGTACGCCGACTGGTCCTACTTCGACGAGGACCGGCGGGCGCTGACGCGCCACCAGGTCGAGCTCATCGAGATGCCGCAGCGCATGGGCGCGTCGCGCAAGAACGCGGCCGACATCAAGATGGTCGTCGACGCGATCGAGATGGCGTTCGAGCGCGAGTACATCTCGACCTTCGTCATGTGCACGGGAGACTCCGACTTCTCCCCGCTCGTCCACAAGCTGCGCGAGCTCAACAAGCGCGTCATCGGCGTCGGCGTCGAGAACTCCACGTCCCGCCTGCTGCCCGCCGCGTGCGACGAGTTCCTCTTCTACGACCGCCTCGAGGGCGTCGACGTGCCCGACGAGGGCGACGTGCCGCCCCGGCGCGGCAGGTCCGCGGCCTCCGGACGCACGTCGCGGTCCCGCTCGAAGGCCGCCGCGGCGCCCGCAACGGCGCCGGCGTCCGCCACGCCGGAGCCCGGGGCCGAGCCAGGGCCGGAGGCCGCGGCCGCCGCACCGGCGACCGGCGCCGAGCCGCAGTCGGAGGCGCCTGCGGCCGCTCCGTCGTCGGGCCGGGGCCGGCGCAAGAAGGCCGCGGCGCCGGAGCAGGCGCCCGCCGCCGTCGAGCCGGTCGACGCGCTCGGGGTCGACGCGGTCGAGGAGGACGTGCTCGCGGACGACGGGCTCGCGGACGACGGTGACGAGACGCGGTCGGGCGAGGAGGCGACGATGGAGGTCCGGGTCGCGCAGACGCTCGCGGACCTGCAGGCCTCCACGAGCGGCACGGTGACCGCCTCGATGCTCAAGCGCACGCTCGTGCGCAAGGACCCCACGTTCAGCGAGTCGGACTACGGCTTCCGCACGTTCGGCGAGTTCCTGCGCTTCCTCGCGGACCGCGGGTTCGTCGAGCTCACGCCGGGCCCGGCGACCGGCGACCCGGAGGTCGCGCTGCCGGAGCAGCCCGACACCGAGCACGCGTTCGGGCTGCTGCGCTCGGTGGTCGAGGAGTCCGGCGGGAGCGCCCAGCTCTCGGGCCTCAAGAACGCGCTGCGCAAGCGCCGCCCGGACTTCTCCGAGAAGGCGCTCGGGTACCGCGGGTTCCTGCAGTTCTGCAAGGCCGCGTCGGCGTCCGGGGCGGTCGTCATGGCGTGGGACGACGACGCGGACGACTACCTCGTCACGGTCGCCTAGAGGCGGTCGAGCGCCTGCCGAGGGCGCCTTCTCGCTACAGCACGACTGCCGCGAGGAAGGCCAGGTAGGCCGCCAGAGCGGTCCAGGCGCTCGCCGCGACGGCCGGTCGGGGCGCACGCACGGCGTACAGGAGCGCGGCCAGGGCGAGCAGGGCCCAGCAGGCGGTGTGACCGTAGCGGATCGCGACCTCCTGGAGGCCGCCTACCTCGTCCGCACGGCCGGGGACGACGACGAGCCACAGCCCGGCCAGCGCTCCCGACGCGACCGCGCCGACGAGTCCTGCGGTGGTGCGGTGTCGTTCCAGCCAGTGCCGGATATTGGCCCCTCGCGGCGTCGTCGTGCTCATCGGTCCTCCAGCTGTTCGAGGGTGTGCAGCGCCTCGTCGCACCAGTCCCGCAGCGCACGGGTCATCGCGATGCCGTGCCTCACGGTGAGCCGCCAGTAGGGGGCGTCCGGCGAGGGGTCGGCGGCGATCTCGGCCTCGCTGCGCTCGAAGGACGTCAGCAGGTCGTCCAGGACGCGGCGCCGCTCCGCGACGTGGGCCGCCGTGATCCGGGGCCCCGCGTGCCGGCCCAGGAACACCTTGAGAAGCAGCTCGTCGCGGGTCGGCTCGTGGCCGGTGACGGGTCGCGCGAGCCAGGCCCGCAGCTCGTCCCAGCCCGCGTCGGTGAGCCGGTGCACCCGCGCCCGTCCCCGGCCCTCGGTCGCGACGAGCCCGTCGGCCTCGAGCCGACGCAGCGTCGGGTACAGCTGGCCGTAGCTCTCGCGCCAGAAGTGGCCCACGCTCTGCTCGAGCACCGCCCTCAGCCGGTAGCCGCTCATGGGCTCGAGGGTGAGGGCGCCGAGGACGGCGTAGCCGGTGCGTGACTCGCGGGCGGGCACGGGAACACTGTATCTGCCAGATACATTCAGGACCAGGGGTCGGTCGCGCCCGGGACGTCGCGACGGCTCGTCGGCGAGGTCTCGGAGCGATGGCGCCGGTGCCGTACGCGCAGGGCACGGGGCACAATGTCTGGGTGACGTACCGGTTCCTGCGCCTCATCCTCTCGCTCGTGGCGTTCGTCGTGCTGCGGCCGAAGGTGACGGGTCTGCACAACATCCCGCGGCGCGGTCCGGTGATCCTCGCGAGCAACCACCTGTCGTTCATCGACTCTGTGATCATCCCGCTCGTCGTGCCGCGGCACGTCACGTTCATCGCCAAGGCGGAGTACTGGACCGGCCGCGGGATCAAGGGCCGCGTCTCGCGCTGGTTCTTCACCACGATGGGCCACATCCCCGTCGACCGCGACGACCCCCGGGCCGGCCAGCGCTCGCTGCAGGACGCGCTGCAGGTGCTCCAGCGGGGTGGCGCGTTCGGCATCTACCCGGAGGGCACGCGCTCGCGCGACGGCAAGCTGCACCCCGGCCACACGGGCGTGGCGTGGCTGGCGCTCGCCGGCTCCGCGCCCGTGGTCCCCGTCGCGCTCGTCGGGACGGACAGGGTCCAGCCGGTCGGCAGGCGGCTGCCGCGCCCGGTGCGCGGCATCCACGTGCAGTTTGGTGCGCCGATCGACCCGTCCCGCCAGATCACGGTCGGCGCCCGGCCGGCACAGGTGCGCCGCGAGCTGACCGACCAGGTCATGGCGTCGATCCACCGGATGAGCGGCCAGGAGCTCGCCGCCTGACGCGGCGCCGCCGGCGGTCCGTCCTCGTCGGCGTGCCCGGGTACCCCCGCTCGGCACCGGCCCGAGGTGCTATGCCGCGGCCATCCCGTGCTCGCTCCTGACGATGTGCGACCCGCCGCACCGCCTCGTGCAGCCGGTCCGGAGTGTTGGCGGCGTACCCGATCACCAGTCCTGGCGGGCCGTCGCCCACCCGGTGCGCCGACAGGGGGTGCACCCGGACCCCGGCCTCGGCGGCGCGTCGGGCCACGACGGCGTCGTCGATCCCGGGGAGCGTCACCAGCAGGTGGAGGCCGGCGGCAACACCATGGGCGGTGCCGCCGGGCAGGTGGGTCGCGAGCGCTGCCAGCAGCGCGTCTCGCCGGGCGCGGTGGCGGCGGCGGACCTGGCGCAGGTGTCGTTCGAACCCGCCGGACGTGATGAAGTGCGCGAGCGCGAGCTGGGGCAGGGCGGGGCCGGCGAGGTCGGTCCAGTACCGCTCCTCGACCAGCTCGGGCTGCAGAGCGGCCGGCGCGAGCAGCCAACCGATCCGGATCGCCGCGGCCAGGCTCTTGGACACGCTGCCCAGGTGCACCACGTGGTCGGCTGCGAGGGCGCGGAGCGCGGGCACGGGCGGGCGGTCGTAGCGGTGCTCGGCGTCGTGCAGGCCGTCCGGTACACGCTGGCCGCCGTGGTGCTGATGGTGGTCCTGCAGGCCACCGGACGGGCGGTTCCCCGACCGCGCGGCCGCGAGTGGGCGTGGGTCTCGGGCGTCGCGCTCAGCGGGCTCGTGCTGTTCAACGTGGGCGTGGTGCGCGGCGTCGCGCACGCCGAGCCGGCCGTGATCGGCGTCGCCGTCGCCGTCGCCGCCGTGCCCGTGCTCCTCGCGCTGGTGGGGCCGCTGCTCGGGCGGACCCCGTCCAGCCCCTCGGTGGTGGTCGCCGCGATGGTCGTGACCCTGGGTGCCGTGATGGTGACCGGCGGCGGCCGCACGGACGCCGCCGGTCTGGGCTATGCGCTGCTCACGCTGGTCAGCGAGGCGGGGTTCACGCTGCTGGCGGTGCCCGTGCTCCGCCGGCTCGGGCCGCACGGCGTGTCGCTCCATGCGGTCTGGATGGCTGCGATCGCGCTCTGGGCACTCAGCCTGGCGACCGACGGGCCGGGCGCGGCACTGACCTTGCGGACCGCCTCCGAGCCCGGTCGTGTGGCTCGGCGTCGCGGTCGTCGTCGTGGGCGTCGTCCTCGGGGTGCGCGCACCCTCGGCCGGTGCTCGCAGCCCCCGTCCTGCACGACGGGGCCGCCAGGGCCCCGGCACCGGTCCGGAGGGTCCTGACGACGTCACGGTCGAGTGAGGTCACACTGGACCCATGGCGCGGGTGCACGAGGACGGACGGGTGCGGCGTGTGCTCGACGTCGCGACGCTGCCCCTGAGGCAGGCCTCGACGGTGCTGGTGGGGACCTACCTGGTGCTCGGCGGCGTCGTCGCCGGTGCGTACGGGGTGCTCGCGGCCGGATTTGTGCAGATGTTCGCCGACCAGGCGCTCCTGCGGCCGGCGGTCGTCGTCCTGGCCGTCGTCGCGGCCGCGGTCGCGCTCACGCCGCCGTTCCTCGGGGCGGTGCGCACGCTCGAGATCCTCGCGGTCCGCACGTTCCTCGGCGTGGACCTGCCCGTGCC
>JAPSLQ010000135.1 GCA_031180595.1 Isoptericola sp.
GTCAGCTGCCCGGCAGCGGCTCGGCGTGCCAGATACGGTCGAGGTAGTCGCGCATCGAGCGGTCGGAGGAGAAGAACCCCGTCCGCGCGACGTTGAGCACGGCCGACCGGCTCCAGGCGTCCGGGTCGGCGTAGGCGGCGTCGACCCGCTCCTGGGCGTCGAGGTACGACTGGTAGTCGGCCAGCACCATGAAGCGGTCCTCGTTCAGGAGGTTGGAGACGACCGGCTCGAACACCGCGGCGTCCCCGCCCGAGAACGCGCCCTTGGCCACGAGGTCGAGCGCGCGGCGCAGCGACGCGTTCTCCTCGTAGTACGCCGACGGCCGGTATCCCGCCTCCTGCATCGCGCTCGCCTCGGGCTCGGTCAGGCCGAAGAGGAAGAAGTGGTCGTCGCCGACGAGGTGGCGGATCTCGACGTTCGCGCCGTCGTCCGTCCCGATCGTCAGCGCACCGTTGAGCGCGAACTTCATGTTCCCGGTGCCGGACGCCTCCTTGCCTGCGAGCGAGATCTGCTCCGAGAGGTCCGCGGCCGGCACCAGCGTCTCGGCGACCGTGACGTTGTAGTTGGCCGGGAAGGCGACGCGCAGCACCCGCGACACCTCGGGGTGGGCGTTGACGACCGCCCCCACGTGGTTGATGAGCGCGATGATCTCCTTGGCCATCTTGTAGCCGGGCGCGGCCTTGGCGCCGAAGACGACGGTGCGCGGCGTGACGTCCTCGACCGGCAGCTCTCCCGAGGTGATCCGGTCGTACAGCGTCACGACGTGCAGCAGCTTGAGGAGCTGGCGCTTGTACTCGTGCAGGCGCTTGACCATGACGTCGAGCATCGTGCCGGGGTCGATCTCGATGCCGTCGCGCGTCGCGAGCAGCCGCACGAGCCGGTCCTTGTTCGCGGCCTTCACCTCGCGGAACCGGCGCCGGAACTCGGCGTCGTCGGCGAGCGGCTCGAGCTCGCGCAGCCGGTCGAGGTCGGTGACCCAGCCGTCGCCGATGGCCTCGGTGATGAGCCCCGACAGCCCCGGGTTGGCGAGTCGGAGGAACCGGCGCGGCGTGACGCCGTTGGTGACGTTCGTGAACTTCTCCGGGAAGTGCTCCGCGAAGTCCGTCAGCACCTTGTCGCGCAGGAGCTGGCTGTGCAGCTCGGCCACGCCGTTGACCTTGGCGCCTGCGACCGTGGCGAGGTAGGCCATGCGCACCGCCCGCTCGGGGTGCTCGGCGATGATCGACATGCGCCGAACGAGGAGCTCGTCGCCACCCGACGACTCGCGCACCTCGTCGAGGAACTCGTCGTTGATGCGGTAGATGATCTCGAGGTGGCGCGGCAGGAGCCGGCCCATCAGCTCGACCGGCCACACCTCGAGCGCCTCGGGGAGCAGCGTGTGGCAGGTGTACGCGAAGCACTTGCGCGTCACCTCCCACGCCTCGTCCCACCCGAAGCCCTGCTCGTCGACGAGGATCCGCATGAGCTCGGGGATCGCGATGACCGGGTGGGTGTCGTTGAGCTGGAAGACGATGCGCTCGGGCAGCCGGTGCAGGTCGAAGTCGGCCGGCAGGAGCTGGTCGATGAAGTCGCGCAGCGAGCAGGCCACGAAGAAGTACTGCTGCTGGAGCCGCAGCTCCTTGCCCTGCGGCGTCGAGTCCTCGGGGTACAGGACCTTGGAGATGTTCTCCGCGAACGTCTGGGCGCGCACCGCCTGGGCGTAGTCGCCGTGGTTGAAGATCTTGAGGTCGAAGGCGTGCGTCGCGCGGGCGCTCCAGAGCCGCAGCGTGTTCACGCGGCCGTTGCGGTAGCCGGGGACCATGTAGTTGTACGGGACGCCCAGGACCTGCCAGCCGGGGACCCACCGGCTGCGCTCGCGACCCTCCGCGTCGGTGTACTTCTCGGTGTGCCCGCCGAAGCTCACGGTGACCTCGTGCTCCGGGTGGGCGAACTCCCACGGCGAGCCCTTGTCGAGCCAGCTGTCGGGCTCCTCGACCTGGCGTCCGTCGACGAACGTCTGGCGGAAGATGCCGTACTCGTACCGGATGCCGTAGCCGATGGCGGGCACGGACATCGTGGCGAGGGAGTCGATGAAGCACGCCGCGAGGCGGCCCAGGCCGCCGTTGCCGAGCCCCGGCTCGATCTCGGCCTCGCGCAGCTCGTCGATGTCGACGCCGAGCGATGCCAGCCCCTCGCGCGCGACGTCCTCGAGGTCCGACGCGATGAGGGCGTTGTCGAGCTGGCGCCCGAGCAGGAACTCGGCCGACAGGTAGGCCACGGCCTTCGGCTGGGAACGGATCTGGTCGCCCGTGGTGCGCATCCAGCGCGCCATGAGGTAGTGACGCACGGTGCGCGCGAGCGCGAGGTACTTGTCGTTGACGCTGGCACGCTCGAGCACGGTCCCCTGGGAGAACGTGAGCTCGCGCAGGTACTCCCGCACGAACCCCTCCACGGAGTGCTCGGGGGTGGCGATGAGGGGGGTCGACTCGGTCACGGGTCGACCCTACACAGGCCGGACCCCCCGGCTCGCACCCCCGGCTCACGCCCCCGGCTCGCACCCCACGAGGGTCACGAGGCGCGAGCGCCCCCCGTCGTCCTTGACCGCCTGCAGCACGACGTCGACGTGCGGCTCGAGCGCGCTGACCTTGTCGAGCGGCGCCGCGACGACGAGCTGGAACCCGAGCCCCCGCCACGCGCCCACGGCGCGTCCCGCGAACCGCGCGTCCGCCTTGATGAACGCCTCGTCCAGGAACACGGGCGCGTACCGCGGCCGCTCGGCGCCGGCGTCGCCGAGCTGGTAGCGCAGCGCCGCGCCGACGATGAACGCCACCAGCTCCTGCGACTCGCCGCCCGACTTGCCGGCGATGTGGTCGTAGACGCTCACGTGGTTCCCGTCGAGGTCGACGCACTCGGCGCTGATGCGCACGTGGTCGCGCACGTCGACGAGCCGTCGCCGCTCCGGGCTGTCGGGCCGGATGCGGTCGACGAGCCTCGCCATCCGCTCGTACCGGCGCTGCCGCTCGGCGGGCGTCTGCTCCGCGGGCGGTGCCTGCGCGAGCTCGCGCAGCTGGCGGCGGAACGACGCGACGTCGGCCGCCTCGGTCACGGTCGCGGTGATGCGCAGGCGGTGCTCGTCGTCGCGGAACGGCAGCGTCGCGAGGATCGCGTTGACGGGCTCCATCCGCTCGCGGATCTCCGCGACGGCCCGGTTCATGACGTTGCCGAGCAGCGTGAGGTCGTTGCCGCTGAGGCGCCCGATCGTGCGCGACCACCGCTCCTGCAGCTGGTACAGCCGCTGGTCCTCGATCTCGGTGTAGATCCGCAGGAAGTCGGCGTACGACGCGTCGGGGTCGGTCCCGAGGTTGGGGTTCGGCCAGGCGTCGCAGAACCGCTCGAACACCGACCGCAGGGCGGCGCGCGCGGTCCGCTCCGCCTCGACGGCGGACTCCCGGTCGCGCGCCAGCTCGCGCACGACGGCGGCGGTCGCCGCGGTGAAGCCCGCCAGCCCGAGCTCGTCGGCCGGGCCGGGAGCGACCGCGGCGAGGGCCGCCTCGAGCCGCTCGCGCTGCGCGTCGGTCGGCGCGACGCCCTCGCGTCCGGCCTGCTCGACCGCGTCGGTCACGTGGTCGACGAGCTCGGTGATCGCAGCCCACTGCTCGCCCAGCTCGCGCACCCGGTTCTCCGCGTCGGCGCGCTCCCGGTACAGCTCGGTGAGCCGCGTCCGCAGCCGCTTCTCGTCCTCGGCGAGCGCGCGCAGCACGTCCGAGCCGTCGCGCACGGCCTCCAGCCGCGAGCGGCGCTCCGCGAGCGCGGCCTCGGCCCCCGCGACGTCGACGTCGTCCCACGCGAAGCGCAGGACCTGGCTGTACGCGACGAACCGGTCGGTGTGCGCGGCCTGGCGCAGGCGCGCTCCCTCGAGCGCCGCACCGGCGTCGCGCAGCGCCGCCCGCGCTCCGGCGACGTCGTCGGCCAGGCGCTCGAGCCGGCGCGCGTTGCTGAAGCCCAGCACGGACGCCCGCCCCGACCCGCCGTGCGCACCGCGCGAGCCGTCGGAGGTCTGGCCCGTGCGGGTGAGCGCCCGCGGGTGCTCACGCAGCTCGGCAGGGTCGTCGACGCAGACGTACGCGAACCGCTCGCCGAGGCGGCGCGCCAGCCACCCCCCGAACGGCCCCGCCTTGACCTCGAGCCGGCCCGGCAGGGTCCGCGGGTCCGCCTCGACGTCGAGCGGCAGCCCCGTCTCGGCGCCCTCGAAGCGCAGGCGCCGGCGCAGCGGCACCCCGTCGATCGCGGCGCGGAAGTCCGCGAGCCGCTCGGCGTCGACGAGCAGCGTCGTCGCGAAGCCGCCGAGCGCGAGGCCGATCGCGTCCCGCCACGGCTCGTACTCGCCGCGGACCTCGAGCAGCTCGCCGACGAACGGCAGCTCCTCGACACCGAGGCCGGCGGCCTCCGCGAGCGCGCACCGTGCCGTGTGGTCCTCCGCGCCGACGTTGCCGCGCCGCTGCGCGAGCGAGGACTGCTCCCGCTCGAGCGCCGCGAGCCGGCGCTCGGCGTCGGACACGGCCTGGCGCGCCGCCCACACCTCCTCCTCGAGCGCCGCCGACTGCTCCGCGCGCGCGTCGACGAAGGCGCGGGCGTCGCGCTGCAGCCGCTCGAAGTCCGCCCGGCCGGCGACGTCGCGCTCGACGACGGCGAGCTGGGCGTCCAGCGCGGCGCGCGCGGTGCGGACCTCCTCGAGCCGCTCGGCGCGGCGGCGCACGTCTCGCTCGGCCGCCTCGACCGCGTCGCCGCCCTGGCGGCGCTGGTCCTCGCGCACCTCCTCGAGGTCCGCCTCGGCCTGCGCGATGCGGCTCGCCGCGGCCGTGCGGCGCTCCTCCGCGGCGCGGTGGGCCGTGCGGTTCGCGTCCTCCTCGGCCCGGACGAGCGCGAGCCGGCGGGCGTCGCGCCACGCGGTGAACGGCGTCGGCGCGCCGCCCTCGTCGTCGGCGCGCACGCCGAGGGTGTCGAGCAGCCGGGCGGACGCCGCGGCGTCGTCGACCTGACGGCGCAGCGACACCATGGGCCGCAGCACCTCGACCTGCCTGCTCGCCGTGAGCATCTCGGTGCGCACGGCGCTCAGCTCGTCGAAGTGCTCGACGGCGCGGTCGGCGACCTCGAGCGTCTCCGGCTCCTCGAGCACCATCGCCTTGTACAGGGCGTCGACCGTCGTGATCTGCTGGCCCGCCTGGATCCGCCCGAGCAGCTGGACGGCCTTGTGCCCGTCGCCGGCGGCGCCGATCCCGAGGGCGGCGTGCAGCCGCGTCGCGAACGCGACGTCGGTGTCGAACAGCGCCAGCCCGGCCTCGGCGAGCCCGGCCCGCGGGAGGCGCGCGGCAGCGAGCGGCTCGAGCCGGCGCAGGTCGAACGCGCCGTCGTGCGTCGCGCGCACGACGACGCAGTCCTCGTTGCGCACCGCGGTGCGCGGCACGTACCACGCGCGCAGCGCGGTGAGCGTCTCGCCCGACTGGTCGGCCCACGTCATCGCGATCGCGGACCACGTGTCGGCCTCGTCGCCGCGCAGCACCCGGTCGCGCGACGCCGTCTGGCCGTCCGCGCGCGACTCGTCGAGCTTCCCGCGCGCGTACGACAGGACGTTGCGCTGCTCGCGGCCGCGCGCCCGGCCCGCGGTCGCGCCGTTGGACGCGCCGTTGAACGGCGTCGTGTGGCTCATCATGAGCGCGATGTAGGCGTCGAGCAGCGTCGACTTGCCCGACCCCGACGCGCCCGAGAGCAGCGTGGCCGTCGTGGCGAACCGGACCTCGTGGTGGCCGTGGTAGCCGCCCCAGTTGACCAGCTGCATGCTGCGCGCGGTCCACTGGCGGCCGTCCGAGGCCGTGGGGATGAGCCCGAAGAGCGACTCGCTCATCCGCGGCGCGGTGATGCTCACTCGTCCTCCTCGTTCACGGCAGTCGTCTCGTCCGCGACCGTCTCGTCCGCGACCGTCTCGTCCGCGACCCTCTCGTCCGCAGCCGTCTCGGTGGCCGCCGTGCCGCCCGAGCGCAGCCACGCGGTCAGCTCGCGCAGCCGGTCGACCGGCAGCAGGATCTCGACCACGGGCAGGATCCGGTACCGGCCCGTGGCGACCTCGTCGATGACGTGCTCGCGCGCGAGCGTCGCGATCGCGTTGTCGATCTCGCGGCGCCGCGCCGCAAGGTTGGTCTCGTCGTGCGCGAGGAAGCCGAGCGCGTAGTCCACCATCTCCTCGGCGTCGACGAGCGCCGCGGCCTCGCCGGCCCCGCGCTCCTGGCGGAAGCGGTTGCGGACGAACAGCATGAGCAGCGTCTCGACGCGCTTGTAGGGCTCGTCCTTGAGCAGCACGGGGACGGAGAGTCCCTCGGTGCGCACCTGGCGCTTGTAGGCGATCTCGTAGTCGCGGTCGACGACGAGCTCGACGAACATGTCGTGGCACCGGGACTCGAGCACCTGCTGGTGCGCGAGCAGCGCCTTCCACTCCGCCGGGTGGTCGGCGGCGGCGAGGTAGCGGCGCTGCAGGAGCAGGGCGAGCACGCGCCGCGCCGCGAACGGCAGCGTGCCCGTGTCGCCCGCGAACAGCCCCGGGTCGTCGTCCTCCATGGGCCGCGCCTCGACGAAGCTCTCGGGCTCCGCGGGCGCCTGTACCGGCAGGCTGACGGTCTCAGTCATCGGTCCCCCTGATCGTGGTGCGCGGCAGGACGAAGTCGCGCTCGCTGCCGTCTGGTCGCACCGCCCGGACGCGTTCCAGCGCGTCGGCCGGGACGTCGCCGGACGCCGGACCCGGGTCGTCGTCCGTCGCGGCGGCCAGCTCGAGGTAGCCGAGGAGCTCGACGGGCCGGCGCAGGGCGACCGGCGCGCGCGAGAACGCCTCGCCGACGGTCACCCCACCGGGCGCCGTCCGCGACAGCTCGGCGACGTGGGCCTGGATCTCGGCGTGCTGCGGACCGCCCATCGCCCGCAGGTCGCCGAGCCCCGACGCCTCCGGGACGTCCTCGTCGGCCCAGGCCTCGAGCTCGGCCGGCGGGGTCTCGGGGCGCAGGTCGTGCAGCGAGTCGCGCAGACGCCCGAAGCGTGCGCGCTCGAACCAGCGCAGCGGCTCGACGCGCGCGGCACGGCCCGACGCCGGGAACCACTCCGCCATGGCGGCGGTCGCCTCGCGCAGCGCCGTGTCGAGCTCGCGGTCGCGCAGCGGGTTGTGGTGCCGGATCTGCGCGGTCACGGTCCGCGACGCGCGGGCCTGCGCGGCGAGCACGACCTCGATCGCCTGCACGAGCTGGGTCCGCAGGGCGCGCAGCGCCGCCCGGCGTTCGGGCGGCAGGTCGGCGGTGAACGGGTGGGACAGGACGGCGTGCACGCGCTCGTCGAGCGCGTCGAGCAGGCGCGGGTCGCCGAGCAGCTCCATCGCACCCGCGAACGCGCGGCCCTCGGGCGTGCGCTCGAGCAGGTTCTCCGAGGCGTCGAGGTACTCGGCCACGACGACGCCGGTCGCCCGCTCGTCCTGCCGCAGGCGCGCGACCATCTCGCGCTGCAGCGT
>JAPSLQ010000136.1 GCA_031180595.1 Isoptericola sp.
CGCACGTGCTGCCCGTGCCGATGATGAACATCCTCAACGGCGGGTCCCACGCGGACTCGAACGTCGACATCCAGGAGTTCATGGTCGCCCCGATCGGCGCGGACACCTTCAAGGAGGCGCTGCGCACCGGCACCGAGGTGTACCACGCGCTCAAGTCGGTGCTGAAGTCCGAGGGCCTGGCCACGGGCCTCGGCGACGAGGGCGGGTTCGCTCCGAACCTGTCGAGCAACCGCGCCGCGCTCGACCTCATCCTCACCGCGATCGAGAAGGCCGGCTTCACGCCGGGCACCGACGTCGCGCTCGCGCTCGACGTCGCCGCGACCGAGTTCTTCTCGGACGGCGCGTACCAGTGGGAGGGCAGCGCCAAGACGCCCGAGGAGATGATCGCGTTCTACGAGCAGCTCGTCGCGGACTACCCGCTCGTGTCGATCGAGGACCCGCTGTCCGAGGACGAGTGGGACTCCTGGAGCGCGCTCATGGGCAAGGTCGGCGACAAGGTGCAGATCGTGGGCGACGACCTGTTCGTCACCAACCCCGAGCGCCTCGCCAAGGGCATCGAGACCAAGGCCGCGAACTCGCTCCTGGTCAAGCTCAACCAGATCGGCTCGCTCACCGAGACGCTCGACGCCGTCACGCTCGCGCAGCGCAACGGCTTCACCACGATGACGTCGCACCGCTCGGGCGAGACCGAGGACACGACGATCGCGGACCTGTCCGTGGCCACGAACGCCGGCCAGATCAAGACCGGCGCCCCGGCCCGCGGCGAGCGCATCAACAAGTACAACCAGCTCCTGCGCATCGAGGAGGCGCTGGACGACGCCGGCCGTTACGCCGGGCGTTCCGCGTTCCCGCGCTTCCAGGGCTGACGCCCCCGAGCGCTCGACGACGGCCGGTCGCCTTCTCCCGAGGGCGCCCGGCCGTCGCCGTCCCGGCCCTCCCGCCGAGGTAGCGCGCCCTTCGCCGAGGTAGCGCGCCCCTCGCCGAGGTAGCGTGCGCCGCGCCGAGGTAGCGTGCGCCGCGCCGTGGCGCGCCGACGGCGGTCCACGACCAAGGCGGTCGAGGTCGGCACAATCGACACGTGCCCTCCCGCCGACCTGCCGCGCCGTCGTCCCGCCGTCCTGCGTCCCGCCCGTCGGGCTCGCGCGGCGTGACGACGGCACGCGGGACGGCCGGTGCGCGCGCGTCGGGCGCAGGGCCGGCCAAGCCACCGGCCCCGACGCCGCGCTCCACCTCCCGCGCGACGGGCTCGCCGTCCGGCGGGACGTCGTCGGGCAAGCGGCCGAGCGCCCCGCGCACGCCGCGGCGCCCCCCGGGCCCCGCGCGCGAGGAGCGTCGTCGCAGCAGGTACGGGCTCGTGCTCCCCGAGGTCCTGACGGTCCGGGTCATCGTCCTGTCGGTCGTGGTGCTGCTCGCGCTCGTCCTGCTGCTGCCGACGGTGCGCGGCGCGGTCCAGCAGTCCGCGGAGATCGACCGCCTCCGCGCCGAGCTCGCCCGCCACGAGGCGGAGCGCGATCGGCTCGAGGTCGAGCTCGCGCGCTGGGACGACCGCACCTACGTCGTCGAGCAGGCGCGCTCGCGGCTGCAGTTCGTGTTCCCGGGGGACAAGGTCTGGCGCACGCTCGACGCCGACACCGTCGTGGAGGACCTCGACCCGCTGACCGGCCAGGCCGTCGACGCCGGTCCCGTCGGCACCGACCCGACGTCCGACGTGCCGTGGTTCCAGTCGGTGTGGGAGTCGGTGCAGGTCGCGGACGGCCCGTCGCCCTCGCCGGAGCCCGGCGACGGCGAAGAGCCCGCCGAGGGCGGCCCGTCGCCGAGCCCGAGCCCCTCCGCAGGGGCTGACGGCTAGGCCGGAGCGAGGTCCCGGATCGCTCGCCGGCCGTCCGCGGCCGTCGGCCGGGTGAGGCGCGATCGGGGAGAATGGGGCGCGTGACCCCAGCGACCACCGCCGCCGAGCGTGACGACGACCCGACCGCCGTGACCGACCGCGACCTCGAGGTGCTCGCCGAGCAGCTCGGCCGGACGCCGCGCGGCGTCGTCGGCGTCGCCGCGCGCTGCGTGTGCGGGCGTCCGCTCGTGGTGCGCACCGCCCCGCGGCTGCCCGACGGCACGCCGTTCCCGACCACGTTCTACCTGACACACCCGGGCGCGGTTGCCGCGGCGTCGCGGCTCGAGGCCCAGGGCGTGATGAAGGAGATGACCGCACGGCTCGGCGAGGACCCGGAGCTGGCGGCCGCGTACCGGCGCGCGCACGAGCACTACCTCGCGCGACGCGAGGAGCTCGGCCGCGTCGAGGAGATCGACGGCATCTCGGCCGGAGGCATGCCGACGCGCGTCAAGTGCATCCACGTGCTCATGGGCCACGCGCTCGCCGCCGGTCCCGGCGTGAACCCGCTCGGCGACGAGGCGCTCGAGCGGGTCCGCGACGAGTGGCGGCCCGACCGCTGCACGTGCTGACGCGCGGCGTGTCGGTCCGCGATGAGAGGGTGGGCCGGTGACATCGAGCTCCACCCGCCGCGTCGCCGCCATCGACTGCGGCACCAACTCCATCCGCCTCCTCGTGGCCGACGTCGGCCCTGACGGCCCGCTCCGGGAGGTCGACCGCCGGACCAAGATCGTCCGGCTGGGTCAGGGCGTCGACCGCACGGGCGAGCTCGCCCCCGAGGCGCTGGAGCGGACGCTCGCCGCGTCGCGCGAGTACGCGCGGGTCGTCGCGGAGCTCGGCGCGACGCGCGTGCGGTTCGTCGCGACGTCTGCCACGCGCGACGCGCGCAACCGCGACGCCTTCCACGACGGCGTCCTCGCCGCCGTGGGCGTCGAGCCCGAGGTCGTCTCGGGCGACGAGGAGGCGCTGCTGTCCTTCACCGGCGCCACGAGCGGGACGGCCACCCAGCACCCCGGTCCGTACCTCGTCGTCGACCTGGGCGGCGGCTCCACCGAGCTCGTCCTCGGCACGGCGACGCCCGACGCGGCCCTGTCGCTCGACGTCGGCTCCGTCCGGCTCACCGAGCGCCACCTGCGCTCGGACCCTCCCACGGAGGACGAGATCGCCGCGGCCCGCGCCGACGTCCGGGCGGCGCTCGACGAGGCCGCCGCCGTCGTGCCGCTCGGCAAGACCGCGACGCTCGTCGGCCTGGCGGGCTCGATCACGACCGTGACCGCGCACGCGCTCGGCCTGCCCAGCTACCTGCGCGAGCGGGTGCACGGCGCGACGTTCACGCCCGACCAGGTCCTCGCCGCGTGCGACGACCTCCTGCACCGCACGCGCGAGGAGCGGCTCGCGCTCGGGTTCATGCACCCCGGCCGCGCCGACGTCATCGGCGCCGGCGCGCTCGTGTGGTCCGAGGTCGTCACCCGTGTGCGCGACGACGTCGCCGCGGCGGGCGGTCGCCTCGCCGAGGTCGTGACCAGCGAGAGCGACATCCTCGACGGCATCGCCCTGTCGATGGCGTGACGTCGGTCTCGCCCACCGGCGGCCCGGGGGGCGTGCCCCTGCGGCGGTCGTAGACTGGGACCCATGCCTGAGAACGATGTGTCCGTGCTGAGCCGTGCCCAGGACGCGCCGGCGCGCACGCCCCGCCCCCGCAAGGTCCCCCGCGTCGTGGTGCTCGGAGGCGGCTCGGTCGGCCTGTACGTGGCGCGCCGCCTGCGCCGCAAGCTCGGCAAGAAGGAGGCGGCGATCGTCGTCGTCGACCCGCGGCCGTACATGACGTACGCACCGTTCCTTCCGGAGGCCGGCGCCGGCTCCATCGACGCGCGTGACGTCGTCGCGCCGCACCGCCTCGCGCTCAAGGGCGTCGACGTGCTCCAGGGCAAGGTCGTCAACATCGCGCACGGGGACAAGAAGGTCACGATCCGCCCCGAGGAGGGCCCCGACTACGAGGTGTCCTACGACCAGCTCGTGGTGGGTCTCGGCTCGGTCTCGCGGACCCTGCCGATCCCCGGCCTCGCGGACAACGCGATCGGCTTCAAGAACGTGGAGGAGGCCATCGCGGTCCGCAACCACGTCCTGAACCGGATGGACGTGGCGTCGTCGACGTGGGACGCGCAGGCGCGGCGGCGGATGCTGACGTTCACGTTCGTGGGCGGTGGCTTCGCAGGCATCGAGGCGCTCGCCGAGATCGAGGACATGGCGCGCTACGCGACGCGCAACTACCCGACGATCGAGCCTGGCGACCTGCGCTTCGTGATGATCGAGGGCACCGGCCGCATCCTGCCCGAGGTCACCGAGCCCATGGGCCAGTGGGCGCTCGAGGAGATGAAGAAGCGCGGCATCGAGTTCCACCTCAACACGTTCCTCAACTCGTGCGTCGACGGTCACGTCGTCACCTCGACGGGCGTGGAGTTCGACTCCGACACGATCGTGTGGACCGCGGGCGTCAAGGCGAACCCGGTCCTGCGCGAGGCCTCGGACCTGCCCGTCGACAAGATGGGCCGCGTCATCGTCAAGCCGACGCTCCAGGTCGCCACCGAGGACGGCGAGATCGTCCCCGACGCGTGGGCCGCCGGCGACTGCGCCGCGGTGCCGGACGTCCTCAACCCCGGCCAGTTCTGCCCGCCGAACGCGCAGCACGCGATCCGCGAGGCGACCCGCCTGGCCGACAACATCATCGCGCTGTACAAGGGCGAGGAGCCGGTCGAGTACAAGCACAAGAGCGTCGGCGTCGTCGCCTCGCTCGGCCTGTACAAGGGCGTCGCAGAGCTGTTCGGGTTCCTGAAGCTGCGCGGCCCGCTCGCGTGGCTCGCCCACCGCGGCTACCACGTGATGGCGATGCCGACGGGCAACCGCAAGTTCCGCATCCTCGTCGGCTGGGCGGGCCAGTTCCTCATGGGCCGCGAGATCGTCTCCCTCGGTTCCCTGCACGACCCGCGCGACGAGTTCCGCAAGGCCTCCGTGCCGCCCAAGGACGCGAACGTCAAGGTCGAGCAGAAGGCCGTCTCCTCGGCGGAGAGCGCCCGCAAGGGCTGACCCTACGGGCGGTCTCGCTCGGCACGCGCGGACTCGGTCGGTACCTTGAGGTGCCGACCGAGTCCTGGGCTGCCGATCGAGGCCGCCCGCTCCCGTCCCGGTCGCCCGCCCCCGTAGCCCAACTGGCAGAGGCAGCCGGCTTAAACCCGGCCCAGTCCCGGTTCGAACCCGGGCGGGGGCACGTGCCGGCGCGCCGCGGCGCCGGCGGCCCGCTCGAACGCCCGCAGCACCCGGCGCACCGCGTGCCGCTCCGCCCGGTCCGGCCGCAGGACCGCCGACACGTGCCGCGCGGCCGCCACGCCGGTCAGCTCGCGCAGCACCAGCCGGTCGCCGACGGGCGTCGTGAACCGCGGCAGCACGGCGACCCGGTCCGACGCCGCCACGAGCGCCTCGATGAGCCGGTTGTCGCGCAGCCGCTGCGTGACGTCGAGGGTCGCGCCGGTCGCCCGCTCGACGGCCTGCAGCACCGTGTCGAACGGGTAGCCGCGGGGCACCCCGATCCACGCGCACCCGACGAGGTCCTGCGGGCGCACGGACTCCTGCCGCGCGAGCGGGTGGTCGGCCGCCATCGCGACGTCGAGCGGCTCGCGGACGAGCGGCACGACGGCGAGGCCGTCGGTCCCCGCGGGGCGCACGCTGGTGAGGCTGTGGGCGATGACGACGTCGTGGTCCGCGGTCAGGGCGGCGTACTCGGCCTCGGCGAGGTCGACGTCGGTGCAGCGGAGCGTGATCGCGCTGTCGGCGAGGTCCTGCATCACGGCCGGGAGCAGGAACGTGGCCGCGCTCGGGAGCGCCGCGACCGACACGGTGCCCGACGGCGCACCCCGGAACGCGTCCCAGCGCGCCTGCACCCGCTCGACGGCGGCCGCCACCTCCGAGCCGCCGTCGGCGAGCAGCCGGCCGGCGTCGGTCAGCCGCAGCCCGCGGCCGTGCGGCTCGACGAGCGGGACCCCGGCCTCGCGCTGCGCCGTCTTGAGCTGCTGCGAGACGGCGGACGGCGTGCGGTGCGTCGCCGCGGCGACGGCGGTGACGCTGCCACGGTCGGCGAGCTCGCGGAGCAGTTCCAGGTGCCGGAGTTCCATGCAGGCAGCCTACAAACTCGATGAAGCAAGTTTCGCTTGTGCTTCAGGTTCAGCCGGTCCGAGCATGGACGCATGCCGAGCCGCCACCGCCTTCTCGCCGTCGTCGTCGCCCTGCTCTGGGGCGTCAACTTCCTCGCGATCGACGCGTCGCTCGGCCACTTCCCGCCGATGTTCCTCGTGGCGCTGCGGTTCGCGCTCCTCGCGGTGCCGACGGTGCTCCTCGTCCCCTGGCCGCGGGTTCCCGTGCGGTGGCTGATCGGCTACGGGCTCGGGTTCGGCGTCCTGCAGTTCACCTTCCTCTACTGGGGGATGGCCACGGGCATGCCGGCCGGGCTCGCCTCGCTCGTGCTCCAGGCGTCCGGGCCGTTCACGGTCGTGCTCGGCGCGACGTTCCTGCGGGAGCGTGTCAGCGCCCGGCAGGTCGCCGGGATCCTGGTCGCGGTCGCCGGCCTGGCCGTCGTGGGCTGGCAGCGCGCCGAGCACGCCGCGCTGCTGCCGTTCCTGCTGACGCTCGCCGGGGCGTTCGGGTGGGCCCTCGGCAACGTGTGCAACCGGCAGGCGCGTCCGGAGAGCCCGCTGCGACTGACCATGTGGATGTCGGTGGTGCCGCCGGTCCCGATGCTCGTGGTCTCGCTGCTCGTCGAGGGGCCGGAGGCGATCGTCACGTCGCTGACCAGCCTCGACGCGCCGGGCGCCGCGGGGGCGCTCGTCGGGCTGGCGTACACCGTGGTGCTCGGCACGGTCGCCGGCTCCGGGCTGTGGACCTGGCTCATGACCCGCCACCCGGCCGGTGTCGTCGCACCGTTCTCCATGCTCGTGCCCGTGTTCGGGATGTCAGCGGCGTGGGTCGTCCTGGGGGAGACCGTGACCTGGCGCGAGCTCGCGGGAGGGGTGCTCGTCGTCGTCGGCGTGCTGCTGGGGAGCGGGGCTTCTGCCCGTAGCAGAACGGCGCCGCCGTCCACGCCGCCGCGGGCCGCGGCGACGGTCACCGGGGTAGCGTCTTCGTCATGAGCGACGCGACGGAAGTGCGCGAGCCGCTGCTGCGGCACCTCGTCGGCGCGATCCTGCGCCGGACGAGGCTGCGCCAGGGCAGGACGCTGCAGGAGGTCGCCGCCGCGGCCCGCATGTCGACCGCGTACCTGTCCGAGGTGGAGCGGGGTCGCAAGGAGGCGTCGTCCGAGGTGCTCGCCGCGGTGTGCGGGGCACTCGGCATCCGCCTGGTCGACCTCGTGGCACAGGCCCACGACGCGCTCGCCGCCACGGCCGAGCAGCGCGGCGTCCGGGTGCTGAGCTCCGCGGGCGAGCGCTCCGCGACCGTGCGGCACGTGCGCTCCGCGAGCTCC
>JAPSLQ010000137.1 GCA_031180595.1 Isoptericola sp.
TGCTCGACCCGCTCGAGGGCCTGTCGGACGACGCGGTCGCGTCGGGCGACGACTACGAGTCGGTCATGCGGGCCAACCTCGCAGCCATGCAGGAAGGACTGGTCTGCTCGTGACGTCCGTCGCGACCCCGCCCACGGCCTCGACGACGGCGCCCGCGCCCGCCGTCGAGGCCCGCGGCGTGCACGTGCACCTCGGCGCGAGCCACATCCTGCGCGGGGTCGACCTGACCGTCGACCGGGGAGACGTCGTCGCGCTCCTCGGTGCCAACGGCTCGGGCAAGTCGACGCTCGTGCGCACGCTCGTCGGCGTGCTGCCCCCGAGCGCGGGCACCGTGCGCGTCCTCGGGCACCCTCTCGGCAACGCCGTGCCCTGGGGGGACGTGGGGTACGTGCCCCAGCGCGTGAGCGTGGGCACCACCGTGCCCTCCACCGCGGCGGAGGTCGTCGCCTCCGGCCTGCTCCACGGCCGGCGGCTGCGGCTGCCGCGCGGCTGGCGCGCCCGCGCGCGCGCCGCGCTCGACCTCGTCGGCCTCGCCGACCGCGCGGACGACGCGACGAGCCGCCTCTCCGGCGGCCAGCAGCAGCGGGTGCTCATCGCGCGCGCCCTGGTCCGCGAGCCCGAGCTGCTCGTCCTCGACGAGCCGGTCGCGGGCGTCGACCGCCCCAGCCAGGAGGCCTTCGCCGCCACGATGAGGCGCCTCGTGGGCGAGGGCCTGACGGTGCTCGTCGTCCTGCACGAGCTCGGCGAGCTCGCCCCGCTCGTCACGCGCGCCGTCGTGCTGCGTCACGGGCGCGTGGTGCACGACGGCGCGCCGCCGCGCCCGCACGGCGGCCACGACGCCGTCGGGCACGACCACGTCCACCCGCACGAGCCCGAGCCGTTCGCCGACGAGCGCGGACTCGCGCACGGCCCGATCACCGGCCGTCCCGGGACGGAGGCACGACCATGACGCTCTTCGAGGAGCTGGGCTACATGCTCGGCGACCCGCTCATGCGCCGCGCCCTGCTCGCCGCGCTGCTGGTGGGCGTCAGCGCGCCGGTGGTCGGCACGTACCTGGTGCAGCGCCGCCTGTCCCTGCTCGGCGACGGCATCGGCCACGTCGCGCTCACGGGTGTCGCGCTCGGCTGGATGATCGGGGCGGCCACGGGGCTCGCCCCGAACGACGCGCTCGCGATCCCCGGCGCCGTCGTGGCCGCGATCGCCGGCTCGGTGCTCATCGAGGTGGTGCGTCGCCGGGGACGCACCTCCGGCGACCTCGCCCTCGCGATCATGTTCTACGGCGGCATCGCCGGCGGCGTGCTCCTCATCGGGCTCGCGGGCGGGTCGTCCGGGAACCTCATGGCCTACCTGTTCGGCTCGATCTCGACCGTGACGACCACGGACCTGCTGCTCACCGTGGTCCTCTGCGCGGTCATCCTGCTCGTCGGGCTGGGCCTGCGGGCCGCGCTGTTCTCGGTGAGCCACGACGAGGAGTTCGCCACGGCGTCCGGCCTGCCGGTCTGGGCGCTCAACATGGCCGTCGCCGTCGTGGCCGCCCTCACGGTGACGGTCGCGATGCGCGTGGTCGGGCTGCTGCTCGTCAGCGCGCTCATGATCGTGCCGGTCGCGGTCGGGCAGCTCGTCACGCACTCGTTCCGGCGCACGATGCTCGTCGCGTCCCTCGTGGGCGTGAGCGTGTGCCTCGTCGGCCTGAGCCTGACCTACTGGCAGGACGTCTCGCCGGGAGCGACGATCGTCGTGCTGGCGATCGGCGTGTACGCCGCCGTCGCGCTCCTCCGGCCGCTGTTCGCGCGGCGACGTCCGGCAGGCGACCCCCACCCGGACATCCCCGACGACGTCGAGGTCGCGGGCAGGACGCCCGCCGGCGCCCGCGCCTCCGCCGCCGCGGGGAGCGACGAGGAGTGCGTCGGATGAGCGAGACCCGCGCCACGCCCGCCCGCATGACGCGCCAGCGCGCCGCGGTCGCCGAGGTCCTCGGCGACACCGACGAGTTCCGCTCCGCGCAGCAGCTGCACGAGCTGCTGCGCAGCCGCGGCGACCGCGTCGGGCTCGCGACCGTCTACCGCACGCTGCAGACGCTCGCCGACGGCGGCGAGGTCGACGTCCTGCGGGCGGAGGACGGCGAGTCGCTCTACCGCCGGTGCGCCCGGCGCGAGCACCACCACCACCTCGTGTGCCGGTCGTGCGGCCGCACGGTCGAGATCGACGGCCCGACGGTCGAGGCCTGGGCGACGCAGGTCGGCGCGAGGCACGGCTTCGACGACATCGAGCACACGATCGAGCTCTGGGGGACGTGCGCGTCGTGCCGGCAGAGCTGACGACCGCGGCAGCCGGCGCCGGGGTCTTCACGATCGCGGGCGTGCCGTACTGGGTCGTCTACCTGGCGGCGTTCGGCATCGTGCTGGTGCGGGCGCAGGTGACCTACTGGGCCGGGCGAGGCGTCGCCCGCGGGACCGTGCGCACGCGGGTGGCCGAGCACCTCGCCTCGCCGCGCGCGGCCGCGTGGGTCGCACGGGTGCACCGCTGGGGACCGCCCGCGGTCACGCTCTCGTTCCTCACCGTGGGCATCCAGACCGTCGTGAACCTGGCAGCGGGCTACCTGCGCATGCCCTTCCCGCGGTACCTGGCCGCGCTCCTGCTGGGGTGCGCCGCGTGGGCGGCCATCTGGACGACCGTCGGCACGGCCGCGCTCCACGGCGCGATCGCGCTCGCGGCCCGGTCCCCCGTGGCGCTCGCGCTGCTCGCCGCGGCCGTCGTCGCGCTCGCGGTCGCCCTCGCGCTGCACGCGGCCCGACGGCGCCGCGCCGGCCTCCCCGACGCCTGAGGGGTCCCCGTGGGGGTGTGACGGACGTCGCATCCGTGCCACGATGGCGTGTGCAAGACTTAGGCAATGCTTACCTCACCCGGGGGTCCGAGCCTGCCATGACCGCCACGCTCGCCGGTCCGTCCCGCCCGACGGACCTCGTCGCCCGGCGCGCGCGACGTCGCCTGCTCGCCTGCCTGAGCACCCTCGCGGTCCTGGCTCTCGTCGCCGTGGCGAGCCTGGTGCTCGGTGTGCGCGACCTCGACCCCG
This sequence comes from Isoptericola sp., assembly GCA_031180595.1. Classification (GTDB taxonomy): domain Bacteria; phylum Actinomycetota; class Actinomycetes; order Actinomycetales; family Cellulomonadaceae; genus Isoptericola. The sequence continues at coordinate 3,074 of JAPSLQ010000137.1, forward strand.
CCACCGTGTGGCAGGCGCTCACGGCGCCCGTGGCGGGCGACGTCGACCACCAGGTGGTGCTCGGCCAGCGCGTGCCCCGGACGCTCATCGGCCTCGCCGCGGGCCTCGCGCTCGGCGTGGCGGGGACGCTCATCCAGGGCGTGACGCGCAACCCGATCGCCGAGCCAGGCCTGCTCGGGCTCAACGCGGGGGCGTCGCTCGCCGTCGTGTGCGCCGTCTGGCTGCTCGGGGTGACCTCGCCGCTGGGCTTCGTCTGGTTCGCGTTCCTGGGCGCCGCGGTCGCCGCGGCGCTGGTGTTCTCGATCGGCGCGGGCCAGCCGGTCAAGCTCGCGCTCGTGGGCGCCACGGTGACGGCGCTCATCACGCCGCTCATCACGGTCGTCCTCCTGCGCGACCCGACGGCGTTCAACATGTACCGCTTCTGGGCCGTCGGCTCGCTCACCGGCCGCGGGCTCGACACGCTCGAGCGGCTCTGGCCCTTCCTCCTGGTGGGCGTCGTGCTCGCCGGCATGCTCGCGCACCGGCTCAACATGCTCGCGCTCGGCGACGACGTCGCGCGTGCGCTGGGGCAGCGCGTGGGCGTCACGCGTGCGGTCGCCGGGGCGACGATCGTCCTCCTCGCGGGCACGGCCACCGCGCTCGCCGGACCGATCGCGCTCGTCGGGCTCGCGGTCCCGCACGCGGCCCGGCGGCTCGTAGGGACCGACTACCGCTGGGTGGTCGCCCTGTCCGCCCTGCTCGGCCCCGTGATGCTGCTCGGGGCCGACGTGATCGGCCGCCTCGTCCTGCCGCGCACGGAGCTGGAGGCAGGCGTCGTCGCCGCGGCGATCGGCGCGCCCGTGCTCGTCGCCGTGGCCCGCGGCAGGACCGTGGCGGGGGTGTGAGATGACGTCGACGCTGCCCACGCCCTCCGCGCCCACCACGTCCGCGGCGACCCCGGCGCACGTGACGCCGGTCGCCGCCCTGCGCGCCCGGCGCCGCCGCCGCCTCACCCTCGTGCTCGTCTCGCTCGGGGTCGTCCTCCTCGCGCTCGCCACGCTCGCGCTCACGCTCGGCGCCGCCTCGCTCCCGCCGGCACGCGCCCTGCTCGCGCTGCTCGGGCTCGGCGACGCGCAGGACGCCTTCATCGTGCACCGCCTGCGGCTGCCGCGGATCGAGGCGGCCGTCCTGGCCGGCGCCTCCTTCGGGCTCGCCGGCGGGCTCTTCCAGTCCACGCTGCGCAACCCGCTCGCGAGCCCCGACATCCTCGGCATCGCGAGCGGCGCCTCGCTGGGCGCGGTCACGGCGCTCCTCGTCGCGGGACTCACCGGCCTGGCCGTCTCGGGCGCCGCGTTCCTCGGCGCGCTCGCGGTCGCGTTCTGCATCTGGTTCTTCGCCTGGCGCAAGGGACTCCACTCGATCCGGTTCGTGCTCGTGGGCGTCGGGTTCGCCTACCTGTGCTCGTCGCTGCTCGCGTGGCTGCTCTCGAACGCCGAGGTGCGCGAGGCGCAGTCGGCGCTGCTGTGGACCGTGGGCTCCGTCGCCGACGTCCGCGGCACCGAGCTCGTGACGCTCGCCTCCGGGCTCGCGGTCCTGGCCGTCGCGGTCTCGCTCGTCGGGCGCTGGCAGGGCCCGCTCGCGCTCGGCGACGACCACGCGCGCGGTCTCGGCGTGCCGGTCGACGCCGCCCGCGTCGGGTCGCTGCTGCTCGCGGTCGGGCTCGTCGCGCTCGCGACGGCGTCCGTGGGCCCGCTGGCGTTCGTCGCCCTCGTCGCGCCGGCGATCGCCCGGCGCCTGGTGGACGACGGCGGCGCCGCGCTGACCGCGTCGGCGCTCACGGGCGCCGCGCTCGTCCTCGCCGCGGACGTGGCCGGCCAGCACGGCCTGTTCTTCGGCGTCTCCGCGCCCACCGGCATCGTCACCGGCCTCGTCGGTGCCCCGTACCTGCTGTGGCTCCTGGCCACCCACGGAAGGAAGTCCCAGGCATGACGGACGTCCGCACCTCCCCCGCCCCCGTCGCCACGCTGCCGGCGAGCGGCGGACCCCTCGAGGTCCCGGCCGCGGGCTCGGCCCACGGTGCCCCGCTGCGCGCGCACGGCGTGAGCATCGGCTACGACGGCCGGCGCGTCATCGAGGACCTCGACCTCGAGCTGCCCGCGGGCCGGGTGACGGCCATCGTCGGCCCGAACGCGTGCGGCAAGTCCACGCTGCTGCGCGGCATGGCCCGCCTGCACCCGCTCACCGCCGGCCGCGTCACGCTCGGCGAGCGGGACGTGACCGCGATGTCGCGCAAGGAGCTCGCCAAGGTCGTCGGCGTGCTGCCGCAGTCGTCGGTCGCACCGGACGGCGTGCGCGTCGCCGAGCTCGTCGGCCGGGGCAGGTACCCGCACCAGGGCTGGTTCGGCCGCCACCGCAGCGACGACGACAGCGTCGTCATGCGGGCGCTCGAGGCCACCGGCGTCGCGGACCTCGCGGACCGGCCGGTCGCCGAGCTCTCGGGCGGCCAGCGCCAGCGCGTCTGGATCGCGATGGTGCTCGCCCAGGAGACCGACGTCGTGCTCCTCGACGAGCCGACCACCTACCTGGACGTCGCGCACCAGGTCGAGCTGCTCGACCTCCTCCGAGACCTCAACCGCGACCGCGGCACGACCGTCGTCATGGTGCTGCACGAGCTCAACCTCGCCGCCCGCTACGCCGACCACCTGGTCGTCATGTGCGCGGGCCGCGTCGTCGGGGAGGGCGAGCCGTCGCGCGTGCTCACCGAGGACGCCGTGCTCGGGGCGTTCGGGCTCGAGGCCCGCGTGGTGACCGACCCGGTGTCCGGCACGCCGCTCGTGGTGCCGGTCGGCCGGCACCGCCGGGGCGACTGACCCGGCTCTCGACGCCCGGGGAAAGCGTGTGAGCAGGATCACCGGGGTGCGGACGTCCGGCTGCCGGACAGGGGTCCCCTGCGACTGGGAGTGAGGTTAGGCTTCCCTCACTATCTGTTCAGCCTCACACCTCGTGAGCCCATCGAGGAGATCCCGTGCGTCTTCGCCGTTCTCTCACCACCGCCGCCGGCATCGTCGCGGCGTCCGCCCTGGCACTGGCCGGCTGCGCCTCGTCGTCCGAGCCCGGCTCCGCCGGGGCCTCGCCCGAGGCGACCGCCGGCGCCGAGGGCGGTGCCACCGACGAGTTCCCCGTCACGATCCAGCACGCCTTCGGCGAGACCGTGATCGAGTCCGCCCCCGAGCGCGTGGCCACCTGGGGCTGGGGCTCGACCGAGGCCGCGATCGCGGCCGGCGTGCACCCCGTGGCGGTCGCCGAGCAGGTCTGGACCGTCGGCGAGGACGCCCTGCTCCCCTGGGTCGAGGAGGCCTACGACGAGGCCGGCGTCGAGCACCCGGTCATCCTCGACGACCCGGAGGGTGGCGCGACCGTCCCGTACGAGCAGTTCGTCGAGGTCGCGCCCGACCTCATCGTGGCTCCGTACTCCGGCCTGACGCAGGAGCAGTACGACCTGCTGACCGAGATCGCGCCGGTCGTCGCGTACCCGGAGGCCCCGTGGCAGACGGAGTGGGACGACATCATCACCATCACGGCCGACGCCCTCGGCCGCAGCGACGCCGGTGAGCAGATCGTCGCCGACACCGAGCAGTACCTGGCTGACGAGGCCGAGGCGCACCCCGAGTTCGCGGGCGTCACGTTCGCCGCCATCGTCGACTCCCCCACCGAGGGCCTCGTCTACGTGTACAAGTCGGCGGACCCGCGCGCCGGGTTCCTCGAGGGTCTCGGGCTCGAGACCGCCCCGGCGGTGGACGAGCTCGCGCCCGACGACGGCTCGTTCTTCTACACGCTGTCGTACGAGGAGCTGGACAAGCTGGAGAGCGACGTCGTCGTGGCGTACACCTACACCGAGGAGCAGGCCGCCGAGCTCCCGAGCAAGCCTGAGCTCCAGGCGCTGCCCGCCGTCGCGGAGGGCAAGGTCGTCCAGCAGGTGGGCCAGATCGCGGTGTCGGCGGTCTCGCCGCCCACCGCGCTGTCCGTCACCTGGCCGGAGGGCATGCCGGCCCTCGTCGACTCGCTCGCCGAGGTCCTCGGCGAGTGACCGCCCCGAGGCGGCCGGCACCTGCTCACGCGCGGGTGCCGGCCGCCTCGTCGTCCCCGCCCGGCGCCCCGTGGTGCGGCACAGCTCGGTCCGGCACAGCTTTGCCCGGCACCGCTCCGTCCGGCACCGCTTCGTCCGGTACAGCGTCGACCGCGGCGCCGTAGCGGCGGTCCCGCCGGGCGAACTCCTCGACCGCGCGCCACAGGTGCCGCCGGTCGACGTCCGGCCACGGCTCCGGCAGGAACAC
>JAPSLQ010000138.1 GCA_031180595.1 Isoptericola sp.
ACCGTCTCGAAGTAGCGCTGGAGCCGCTTCGCCCACTTCTCCCACGTGAGGTCCTCGCGCTCGCGGGCCGAGTCGGCGGCCCGTGTCTCGGCGTCGTGCCCGTCGATCTCGAGGTGGCCGAGCTCGGTGTTCGGCACGAGCACGCCGTCGACGATCAGCGCCGAGCCGATGCCGGTGCCGAGCGTCGCGACCAGGACGACGCCGTCGACGCCCTTGGCGGCTCCGTAGCGCTGCTCGCCGACCCCCGCGGCGTCGGCGTCGTTGACCGCGGTGCAGCGGCGGCCGGTCGCGTCGTGCACCAGATCGGGCAGGTTCACGCCCTTCCACGACTGGTCGAGGTTCGCGATGAACCGGACGACGCCGTGGTCCATCGGCGCCGGGAACGCGACGCCGACGGGGACGTCGGCGGGCAGGTCGAAGGAGTCGACGAGCTCGGACAGGACCTCGGCCACGGCCTGCGGCGTCGACGCCGCAGGCGTCTTGATGCGCTTGCGCTCGGCCGCGAGCTCGCCGGTGACCAGGTCCACGGGCGCGCCCTTGATGCCCGACCCGCCGATGTCGATGCCCAGAGCGAGCGGGTGGTCGATGGAGTTCTCATGCATGAGAACCATCCTGGTGCAGGATCGAGGTATGAGCGAGGAGAGCACGCAGCGCCAGTACTGGTACAACACCCGGACCGGCCAGGTCGAGGAGGGCCACCGGTCGAGCTGGACCAACCTCATGGGTCCCTACCCGACGCGCGAGGCTGCCCAGCACGCGCTCGAGCTGGCCCGGTCGCGCAACGAGTCCTGGGAGGACGAGGACCGCGAGTGGCGCGGCCGTGACTGAGACGCCGGGCGGTCAGCGCTCGAACGACGTCCCGGCGTCGGGGAACGCCCCCGTGCGGACCTCCTCGGCGTAGTCCTGCGCCGCCTGCTTGAGCACGCGCCCGAGCTCCGCGTAGCGGCGCGCGAACCGCGGCGACCAGTCCGTCATCCCCGCCATGTCGGTCCACACCAGGACCTGACCGTCGGTCGCGTTGCCGGCGCCGATGCCGATCGTCGGGATGTGCACGACCTCGGTCACGCGCGCGGCGACCTCGACCGGCACCATCTCGAGCACGACGGCGAACGCGCCCGCGTCCTGCACGGCGACGGCGTCCTCGGTGAGCGTCGCCGCGGCGTCGTCGCCGCGCCCCTGCACCCGCGGACCGCCGAGCGCGTTCTCCGACTGCGGGGTGTAGCCGAGGTGCCCGACGACCGGGATCCCGGCGTCGGTCAGCGCGCGGATCTGGGCGGCGCTGCGGCGGCCGCCCTCGAGCTTGACGCCCGCCGCGCCCGTCTCCTTCATCACGCGCACCGCCGTGGCCAGGGCCTGCTCCGGACCGGCCTCGTACGAGCCGAACGGCAGGTCGACGACGACGAGCGCGCGGCGCGCGGCCGACGCCACCGCCCGGGCCGCGGGGATCATGTCGTCGACCGTCACGGGCAGCGTCGTGGTGTGGCCGTGCATGACGTTGCCGATGGAGTCGCCGACCAGCAGGACGTCGATGCCGGCGTCGTCGAAGATGCGCGCCGTGACGGCGTCGTACGCCGTGAGCATCGTGATCTTCTCGCCGCGGGACTTGGCCTCGGCCAGGTGGTGGACACGGACCCGCTTCGGGCGCGCGGAGGGCTCAGGAGCAGCGTGCGCGGACATGGTCGAAGCCTACGCGGAAGCCACCCCGGGGCATGTCACCCGCCGGTAACAGACATCAGGCAGGATGGGCCCCATGGACAGGCAGCAGGAGTTCGTGCTCCGCACGGTCGAGGAGCGCGACATCCGCTTCATCCGGCTCTGGTTCACCGACGTGCTGGGCATGCTCAAGTCGGTCGCCGTCGCGCCGGCGGAGCTGGAGTCGGCGTTCAGCGAGGGCATCGGGTTCGACGGCAGCGCCATCGAGGGCCTGACGCGGGTCTACGAGGCCGACATGATCGCCCGGCCGGACCCGACCACCTTCCAGGTGCTCCCGTGGCGCGGCGAGCGGCACGGGACGGGCCGCATGTTCTGCGACATCCTGACGCCCGACGGCGAGCCGTCGCTCGCGGACTCGCGCAACGTCCTGAAGCGCGCCCTCGCGAAGGCCAGCGACAAGGGCTTCACGTTCTACACGCACCCCGAGGTCGAGTTCTACCTGTTCAACAAGATCGGTTCGCCGGACGAGCCGCTCGTCCCGGTCGACCGCGGCGGGTACTTCGACCACCTCGCCCGCGGCAGCACGCACGACTTCCGGCGCGCCGCGATCACGATGCTCGAGTCGATGGGCATCTCGGTCGAGTTCTCGCACCACGAGGCCGGCCCCGGCCAGAACGAGATCGACCTGCGCTACGCCGACGCGCTCACGACGGCCGACAACCTGATGACGTTCCGCACGGTGGTCAAGGAGGTCGCGCTCGAGCAGGGCGTCTTCGCGTCGTTCATGCCCAAGCCGATGGCCGACCAGCCGGGCTCGGGCATGCACACCCACATGTCGCTGTTCGAGGGCGACCGCAACGCGTTCCACGAGCCGGGCGCCCAGTTCGAGCTGTCCAAGACGGCCCGGCAGTTCATCGCGGGCCTGCTCGTGCACGCGGCGGAGATCACGGCGATCACCAACCAGTACGTCAACTCGTACAAGCGACTGTGGGGCGGCGCCGAGGCGCCGAGCTACGTCTGCTGGGGGCACAACAACCGTTCCGCCCTCGTGCGCGTGCCGATGTACAAGCCGGGCAAGGGGCAGTCGTCGCGGGTGGAGTACCGCGCGATCGACTCGGCCGCGAACCCCTACCTGGCGTTCGCCGTCATGCTCGCCGCCGGTCTCAAGGGCATCGAGGAGGGCTACGACCTGCCCGAGGGGGCCGAGGACGACGTCTGGGAGCTCACGGACGCCGAGCGGCGCGCCCTCGGGATCGCCCCGCTGCCGCAGTCGCTGGCCGAGGCCGTGGAGCTCATGGAGTCGTCCGAGCTCGTCGCCGAGACGCTCGGCGAGCACGTGTTCCGGTACGTGCTCAAGAACAAGCGCCAGGAGTGGGACGACTACCGGGCCCAGGTCACGCCGTTCGAGCTGGAGCGCTTCCTCCAGGTGCTCTGAGCGGTCCGGTCGAGGCACGGACGTCCCCCGCCGCGCGGCGCGACCGGCGTTAGGGTCGAGACGTGAGCACGACCACGTCGGGGACCGGTAGGCGCGAGACACTCACCGGACGGCTGCTGCGCGCGGGGTTCGCCGACCTCACGCGGTCGGCCGACCTGTGGGCCGACGCCGCGCTCCAGGGATGCCTGACGCCTGACGACGGCGACGCGCTCCTGCGCGCGCTCGGCCAGACGGCCGACCCCGACCTCGCGCTCCTCCAGCTCGTCCGGCTGGCGGGCGTGCGTGACGCCGCTCCCCGGGTCACGGCGCTGCTCAGGGCCGTCGACGACTCGCCCGAGGCGCAGACCCGCACGCGGCTGCTCGCCGTGCTGGGTGCGTCGTCGACGCTCGGTGACGACATCGTCCGGCGGCCCGAGCTGCTCGACGTCCTCGCGGACGACGACGCCGGCGTCGGTGTCGATCCCGCGCTCGTGCGTGCCGAGCTGCTCCGCGCCGTCGGCGCCGACCCGGACTCGGACGCGCCCGTCGCGGCGGGCGTCCCGGCGTCGGACGACGGCGACGGCTGGCCCGACCCCGCGGCGCGCACGGCGACCGACGCGCTGCGGCGCGCCTACCGGGCGCGCCTGCTGCGCATCGCCGCGACGGACCTCACGTGCGCCGACCCCCTCAGCCAGCTGCCCGGCGTCGGTGCCGCCCTGGCGGACCTCGCGTCGGCGGCGCTCGAGGGCGCGCTCGCGGTCGCGCGCGCCGAGGTCGGTCCGGCGTCGGACGGCGTGCGTCTCGCCGTGATCGGCATGGGCAAGACGGGCGGGCGCGAGCTCAACTACGTCTCCGACGTGGACGTGGTCTACGTGTGCGAGCCCGGGACGCGTGCCGACGCCACGCCGGTCGCGGAGGACGTGGCGCTCGCCGCCGGGACACGGCTGGCCACGGCCCTGCAGAAGGTGTGCTCGAGCGCCTCGGCCGAGCCGGCCCTCTGGCCCGTCGACGCCGCGCTGCGCCCCGAGGGCAAGCAGGGCCCGCTCGTGCGGACGCTCGCGAGCCACCTCGCCTACTACGAGCGCTGGGCCCAGACGTGGGAGTTCCAGGCGCTGCTCAAGGCGCGGCCGGTCGCGGGTGACGCGGCGCTCGGGCGCGCCTACCGCGACGCGGTCGACCCGCTCGTGTGGGCCGCCGTCTCGCGCGAGAACTTCGTCGAGGACGCGCAGGCGATGCGGCGCCGGGTCGAGGACCACGTGCCGGTGTCGGAGGCCGACCGCCAGATCAAGCTCGGCAAGGGTGGCCTGCGCGACGTCGAGTTCACCGTCCAGCTGCTGCAGCTCGTGCACGGGCGCACCGACGACCAGATCCGCTCCCCGCACACGCTCGCGGCGCTGGCGGCGCTCGCGGCGGGCGGCTTCGTCGGCCGCGAGCACGCCGCCCGCATGGGCGTGTGCTACCGGTTCCTGCGCTCGCTCGAGCACCGGGTCCAGCTGTTCCGGCTGCGCCGCACCCACCTGCTGCCGACGGCGGAGGAGGACCTGCGCCGCCTCGCTCGCTCGCTCGGCATGCGGGCCGAGGGCGCGGAGGGCCTCCTCGAACGGTGGCGCGCCACGCGCCGCGAGGTGCGCGCGCTGCACGAGGCGGTCTTCTACCGGCCGCTGCTGCCGGCGTCGGCCCAGCTGTCCGACGACGAGCTCTCGCTCGCGCCCGAGGCCGCGCGGGCGCGGTTCGCGGCCATCGGCTACCGCGACCCCGACGGCGCGATGCGCCACGTCACCGCGCTCACCGAGGGCACGTCCCGCCGGGCGGCGCTGCAGCGCCAGCTGCTCCCGGTGCTGCTCGGGTGGTTCGCCGAGGGCGCCGACCCGGACGGGGGGCTGCTCTCGTTCCGCAAGCTCTCGGAGGACCTCGGCAGCACGCACTGGTACCTGCGGCTGCTGCGCGACTCCGAGAACGCCGCCTACCACCTGGCCCAGCTGCTCTCGTCGTCGAAGTACCTCTCCGACGCGCTGGCCCGCTCGCCCGAGTCGGTGCAGTGGCTGGCGGACACCTCCGGGCTCGAGCCGCGCGGCGCGGAGCGGCTCACCGCGGAGGCCGACGCGATCCTGACCCGTGCCGACGAGCCGGTGCCCGCCGCGACGTCCCTGCGCGCGATCCGGCGGCGCGAGCTCGCGCGCACCGGCGCGGGCGAGGTGCTCGGCGTCCTGGACCCCGTCCAGGCGCAGGCGGCGATCTCCGACGCGGCGGACGTGGTGCTCGCCGGCGGGCTGCGCGTCGCGGAGTACGCCGCACGGCAGGAGATGGGCCTCGGGACGGACGCGGCGGGCAACCCGACCCGCATGCTCGTCGTGGCGATGGGCCGCCTCGGCGGGCGGGAGATGGGCTACGGCTCGGACGCCGACGTGATGTTCGTGCACGACCCGGTGCCTGGCGCCGACGAGCGGACGGCCCAGGACTTCGCGCTGCTCACCGCACGCAAGCTGCAGCAGCTGCTGTCCGCCGTCGGGCCCGAGCCGACCCTGCCGGTCGACGCGGACCTGCGGCCCGAGGGGCGTCAGGGGCCGCTCGTGCGCACGCTCGCCTCCTACGCGGAGTACTACGAGCGCTGGGCGAGCGTGTGGGAGCAGCAGGCGCTCCTGCGGGCCCGGCCCGTCGCCGGGGACGCCACGGGTGCCGGCAGCGTGGGGGAGCGGTTCACCGCGCTCGTCGACCCGTTGCGGTACCCGGCGTGCGGGCTCGACGACACCAGCCTGCGCGAGGTGCGGCGCATCAAGGCCCGCGTGGAGTCCGAGCGGCTCCCGCGCGGCGTCGAACCGGCGCGGCACCTCAAGCTCGGCCGCGGCGGCGTGTCCGACGTCGAGTGGACCGTCCAGCTGCTGCAGCTCCAGCACGGCGACGCGGTGCCGGGGCTGCGCACCACCGGGACCATCGCGGCGCTCGGCGCGGCAGAGGAGTCGGGCCTGATCGGGTCCGACGCGGCGGGGTGCCTGCGCGAGGCGTGGGTCCTCGCGTCACGGCTGCGCTCGGCGCTCGTGCTGTGGTCCGGGAAGGTCGGCGGCCCGCAGGCCGACGTGCTGCCCCACGACCGGCAGGCCCTCGGCGGCGTCGCGCGGCTGCTCGGGGACGTCGACGCCGGCTGGGAGCTCGAGGAGCGGTACCTGCGTGCCGCCCGCCGCGCCCGCTCCGTCATGGAGCGCGTCTTCTACGGACAGGACTGACGCGCTGAGCGGCCGGCGTCCGAGGGGGCGCGCCGTGCGTCGAGTGTGCCGAGTCTGCGGCACGATTGACCCATGCTGATCTCTCCTCGCACCTCTCGCCGCCCGGTGGTGACCGCGTGAGCGCCGGACTGCTCGGGCTCCTCGACGACGTCGCGGCGATCGCGAAGCTCGCCGCCGCGTCGGTCGACGACGTGGGCCTGGCGGCCGGGCGGGCCACCGCCAAGGCGGCCGGCGTCGTCGTGGACGACACGGCCGTGACGCCGCAGTACGTCCGGGGCGTCGCCGCGGCGCGCGAGATCCCGATCGTCAAGAAGATCGCGTGGGGCTCGATCCGCAACAAGCTCCTCATCATCCTGCCGATCGCGCTCGTGCTGAGCCAGTGGGCGCCGTGGCTGCTGCCGCCGATCCTCATGCTCGGCGGTGCCTACCTCGCGTTCGAGGGCACCGAGAAGATCTGGGGCCGGATCCGCGGGCACGACGACCACGCCGTCCCCGCCACGGTCGAGGGCGAGGAGGCCGAGAAGACGATGATCGCCGGTGCGATCCGCACCGACCTCATCCTGTCGGCCGAGATCATGGTCATCGCGCTCAACGAGGTGGCCGACGAGGGCTTCTGGTCGCGCCTGGCGATCCTGTTCGTCGTCGCCGTCGCGATCACCGTCGTGGTCTACGGCGTCGTCGGGCTCATCGTGAAGATGGACGACATCGGGCTCGCGCTCTCCCAGCGCTCGTCGTCCTTCAGTCAGCGCTTCGGCCGGGGCCTGGTGTCGGCGATGCCCAAGGTGCTCGCGGGCATCTCCCTGGTCGGCACGGTCGCGATGCTGTGGGTCGGCGGTCACATCCTGCTGGTCGGCTCCGACGACCTCGGCTGGCACGAGCCGTACGGCTGGGTCCACCACGTCGAGGAGAGCATCGCGCACGCGGTGCCGGGCGTCGGCGGCGTGCTCGCCTGGCTGTTCAACACGCTGTGCTCGGCGATCGTGGGGCTCCTGGTCGGGGCCGTCGTCGTCGCGGTCATGCAC
>JAPSLQ010000139.1:0-3494 GCA_031180595.1 Isoptericola sp.
GGCCGAAGTTCTACGACAACCAGGAGTTCTGGTGGGACGACGAGGTCTTCGACGAGGACGTCCAGATGGGCGGCGTCCTCGAGGTGACCGACGCCGGGCTGCAGCTCACGACCTACACGATCGACGGACGCGTCGTCGACGAGGTGACGGTCACCGAGCCGCACGGCACCTGGAAGGTGTCCTCCGCGGCGATCGAGGACCGCAGGCTGGACGGCGTGGGCCTGCTCTCCTACCCGGGCAGCCGCGAGAACCTCACGGTGCTGGCGGCGACCTACGACAACTCGCAGCAGGAGATGCTGGACGTCCGCACCGCGGAGGTGACGCTGGACGGACGGGGCCGGGAACAGTTCGTGCCGTTCGACACGCCGTTGGACGTCCGGCCGAGCGACACCGTCAAGCTCTTCGTCTGGGACTCGCTCGCCGGCGGCCGACCGCTGGAACCGGTGGTGACGCTGCGCGAAGGCCTCGAGGGTGAGGGCACCGAGGCCTCTCCGTACCTCGTCGACTCGGCCGACGACCTGGCCAAGGTGGACAACGACCCGGCGGGCCACTACGAGGTGGTCGCCGACATCGACCTCACCGACGTCGTCCGTACGCAGATCGGTCGGGACGCGGCGTTCACGGGCGTGTTCGACGGCGGCGGGCACACGATCTCCGGCCTCGGGGCCCTGCCCGACCAGGGTCCCGGGTTGTTCGCCGACAACCACGGCACGATCCGCGACCTCGTCGTCCACGGTGACGTGGTGACCGACCGCTCGACCGCGGGCCTGGTCACCGACCAGAACCACGGGACCGTCGAGCGGGTCCGCGTCGACGGGTCGATCACCGCCACGAGCTACGTGGGCGGCGTCACGGGTCACCACTTCGGCGTCGTCCGCGACAGCGTCTCCACCGCGGACGTGCACGCCACGACGCTCTACGCGGGCGGTGTCGTCGGCGTCGCGCCGGCCGGATCGGTGACGGAGAACGTCCTCGCCACGGGCGCCGTCACGGCCGGCACCCGCAACGCCGGCGGCCTCGTCTCCTACGGCTACACGAATACCCAGGTTCGCCACTCCGTCGCGCTGAACGTGAACGTCTCGGCGCCCAGCTTCGCGCACGCCGTCGTCGGACGCGTCGCCGGCGGCCAGACCGCCGAGCTGGAGGACAACCACGTCAGCCGAGCCGTGCCCGTCAGCGGGCAGTCCTTGCTCGACGCGCCGTCGGCCGACAACTGGAAGGGCGCGGTCGTGGCGCCCGCCGAGATCCAGGCCCGGCAGTTCTACGAGGCGCGCGGATGGGACTTCACCGAGGTGTGGCAGTGGGACGACGTCGCCAAGCGTCCCACCCTGCGGGTGGCGCCGGAACGGCTCGAGCCGCCGACGGCGCCGGAGCTGCCGACCGACGAGCGGGGCTTCCACGTCGTCGACTCCGTCGAGGACCTCCGCGCGATCGGTGAGCACCCCGCGCACGACTACGTTCTCACCGCCGACCTCGACCTGTCGGCCGCGGAGTTCACGAGCCTCGTGGCACCGTTCACCGGAGAGCTCGACGGGGCGGGCCACGTCATCACGGGTCTGCGGTCCAGCACCGGAGGGTTGTTCGTCCAGGTCTCGGGCCACGTCCACGACCTGGCGATCGTCGACGCCGACGTGAGCACGACCACGCCACGTGCCGGCATCCTGGCCAACGCCAGCACGGGCACCGTCGAGCGGGTCCGTGTGAGCGGCACGGTGACCGCGGCCTCGAGGGCCGGCGGGCTGGTGGGTGACTCGCAGGGGGTCGTGCGGGACGCGTACTCGACCGCGGACGTGCACTCCCGTTCCACCGAGGCGGGCGGCGTGATCGGGGTCGCGCTCGCCGGCTCGCTGACCGAGCGCGTCTACGCCACCGGCGCGGTCACGGCCGACGGCCGCAACATCGGCGGCGTCGTGGGCTACGGGTACACCGGCACCACCATCCGGGACTCGATCGCCCTCAACCCGACGGTGACCGCACCCTCGTGGGCGCACCGGTTCCTCGGGCGCGTGCTGGCGGGCGACACCGCCACGCTCGAGAACAACTGGGCCTCCGAGTCGGTCGAGGCGGTCACGCAGGCCGAGACCGCCGTCGGACCGCAGGCGCTGAACGCCGCCACGGGCACCCGGACCCGGACCGGTGACCCGAGCTTCTGGGCGGACGAGCTCGGCTGGGACCTCGACCAGGCCTGGACGTGGGAGGACGACGGCCGCCGGCCGGTGCTGCGTTCCGTCCCGGAGGACGTGCCCGCCACCGAGGAGCCGGTCCCGCACGGGCCGGCCCTCGAACGGGACGACGACGGCTTCTACCTCGTGCAGGAGCCTGCCGACCTCACCGAGCTGGAGTCCTTCCCGGCGCAGCGGTTCCGCCTCGCCGCCGACCTGGACCTCGATGGCGTGGGCAGGATCGCGACGCCGTTCGCCGGCGAGCTCGACGGTGCCGGCCACGCGCTGACCGGCTTCGCGTCCGCCGAGGGGGGCCTGTTCGCCTCCGTCACGGGGCACGTCCACGACCTGCTCCTGGCAGAGACCGCGGTCACGACCTCGGCGGGCAACGTGGGGCTGCTGGCCGACCGCAACGACGGCGTCCTGGAACGGGTCGCCACGACCGGCACGATCGTCGGCAGCTCGACCGTCGGCGGGATCGTCGGCTACAGCTGCGGGACGATCCTCGACGCGTGGTCGGCCGCGGACGTCTCGACGAGCGGCGGCCGTCAGGCCGGCGGCATCGTCGGGATCGCCGGCGGCGCGAGCCAGTGCGCGGCGACCACCGGGGGCAGCGTCACCGAACGCAGCCTCGCGGCAGGCCCGGTGGAGGTGCCCGGCAACCAGAACGCCGGCGGCATCAGCGGCTACGCCTACACCGGCACTACCGTCCGTGGCAACGTCGCGCTCAACCCGACCGTCACGGCGACGGGCTGGGCGCACCGCGTCGTGGCCCGGACCCTCAGCGGCAACACCCCGGCCGTCGAGGACAACCTCGCGGCCGCGACCGTGGTCGCCGGTGTGCAGAGCATCGGTGCCACCGCCCCGGAGAGCTTCGACGGGACCACCATCAGCGCCACCGAGGCCGGCGACCCGGCGACCTACGCCGCGCTCGGGTGGGACATGGACACGGTCTGGGCGTGGGACGACACGGTCGGCCGCCCGGTGCTGCGGAGCGCCGGGACGCCTTCCTCGCACGAGGGCGCGGTCACCTCTGGTACGGCGGCGTCCGACGACGCCGTATCCATGGACGGTGTCACGCTGCAGGTCACCACTGTGCAGACGGCCTTCACGACGGCCGGCATGACCGCCGGAACCGCCACGAGGCGAGACATCCGGTACGACGCGGTGATGCAGGAGGACGGATCTGTGCGCATCGCGGTGGCGGCCGGGGCGGCGGCGGCGGGGGAGCAGCTGTCCGTCCTGGTTCTCCGGAGGGGAGCGTCCCCGGCACGGCCCGCCGCCGAGGACATCGTCTATCTCGGCGAGCAGCGCCTGGACGACCGGGGCGAG
>JAPSLQ010000139.1:3594-7304 GCA_031180595.1 Isoptericola sp.
CACACGTCGCCCACGGCCCCGGACAGCCGCAGCTTCTCCTGGTCCTCCTCGGCGATGGAGTTTCCGGAACGCCGCAAGAGGGGTGAGGGCTCCAGTGCCCCGATGCCCACCATGGCCATGGTCAGGTTGGGCCAGCGCGAGCTCACCTGGAGCACCGTGGAGTCGGCCATGAGCGACTCGCGCGCACGGGCGCTGCCGAGGAGTCCCGGAGCCGGCAGGAAGATCGGCTCGGCACCGGTGGCGGTCGCGAGCTGCGTCAAGAGGCGGCTCGCGTCGACCTGGACCCGGGGGTCACCGACGCCGCCGACGAGCTGGACGACGTCGGTGACCACCGGGGTGTTGAACGGACGGAGCGCCTCGACGGTCGCCAGCAGCGACGCGCTCCATGACGAGATTCCGATCGAGTCCCCGCCGATGAGCGTGGTCTCCAGGTGCAGCGCGGCGGCACTGCCCAGGGCTCGCAGCTCGTCGTCGCCGCCCGGGTCGACCACGACGGCCTCGGTGAGCCCGTACCGGGACTCGAGCTCTTGCTCGAGGTCGGTGAAGACGCCGGCCGGTTCGCTGACCGTCGTCCGCACGATCCCCACCTCGGTGGCCCGCTTGAGCAGCCGGGAGACCCGGGGCTGGGACACGTGGAGCTCGGTGGCGATCTCGGCCTGCCGCATCCCGCGCTCGTGGTACATGCGGGCGACCTTGGCCATCAGGCGCACTTGCTCGCCCGAGACCTGGCGGCGGCTCGTCGAGGGAGTGGGCAGACTGCTCGCCACGGGTGCTCCTTGCACGAGGTGTTCAGGATTGACCGGCCATGCAATGGTATGGCCCGCTCAGCCGTCCAGCAGTTTCCCGGCAGCGCGGACGATCCCATCCGGGTTGATGCCGAAGTGGTCGAGCAGCCACCCGACGGACCCGGTGGGCGCGAACTGGTCGTGGACGCCGACGAACCGCACCGGCACGGGACGGTGCTGGACGACGACCTCGGCGACGGCGCCGCCGAGGCCGCTGGTGAGCGCCTCCTCGACTGTGACGATGCCCCGGGTCTCCGAGGCGGCCGCGAGGATGGCCTCCGAGTCGAGCGGCTTGATCGTCGGCATGGACAGGACGCGCGCGCTCACGCCCTGCCCGGCCAGCGTCTCCGCGGCCTGCACGGCGCGGGAGACGACCGTGCCGGTGGCGACGATCGTGACGTCGGAGCCCTCACGCAGTGTCACGGCCTTGCCCGGCGCGAACTGGTAGCCCTCGGGGTTGACGTCGGGCACGCCCATCCGGGAGACCCTGACGAAGACGGGTCCGTCGTGGCCGGCCGCCCAGCGGATGGCCTGAGAGGTCTCGGCCGGGTCGGACGGGACGACGACCGTCAGCCCGGGGATGGTGCGCAGCCACGCCAGGTCCTCGATCGAGTGGTGCGTCGGTCCGAGCTCGCCGTAGGCCATGCCGGGACTCATGCCGCACAGCACCATGTGGTGGTTGGAGTAGGCGGCGTCGACCTTGATCTGCTCCATCGCCCGGGCGGTGAGGAAGCAGGACGCGGCGGAGACGAACGGGATCTTGCCGCCGTTGGCCAGTCCGGCGGCGACGCCGACCATGTCCTGCTCCGCGATGCCGACGTTGATGAGGCGCTCCGGGTACTTCTCGGCGAACGGGGCGAGCTTGCTCGACCCGACGGAGTCATTGACGACGGCGACGATCCGGTCGTCCTGGGCGGCAAGCTCGACGAGGGCGCCGACGTACGCGTCGCGGCAGTCGTGGAGCGCTGCGGGCGCGGTGGTGGTCATGAGTTCTCCAGCTCGGCGAGTGCGGCGTCGACCTGCTCGGCGCTGGGCACCTTGTGGTGCCAGGCGACGTTGTCGGACATGAAGGAGATCGGGTGGCCCTTGTTCGTGTGCGCGATGACGACGGTGGGCTTGCCGGAGGAGGCGGGGACGGAGGCGAACGCGTCCACGAGTCCGCCGTGGTCGTGGCCGTCTACCTCCAGCACGTCGAGCCCGAACGCGTTGAACTTGTCGGCGAGGGGCTCGAGGTCCTTGGTGTCGGCGACGCGGGCGCCCTGCTGCAGGCGGTTGCGGTCGACGATGACGCACAGGTTCTCGAGCCGGTGGTGACCGGCGCTCATGAGGGCCTCCCAGTTGGAGCCCTCCTGCAGCTCACCGTCTCCTACCACGACGAACGTCCGGCGCGCCGAGCCGTCGATCTTGCCCGCGAGCGCCGTGCCGACCGCGATGGGCAGTCCGTGCCCGAGCGGACCGGTGCTCGCCTCGACCGCGGCGAGCTTGGTCCGGGCGGGATGTCCGTTGAGCTCGGACTCGGGCTGCATGAACGTCGAGAGCTGATCCACGGGGATGAAGCCTGCCGCGGCCAGGGTCGTGTACAGGGCCGCAGCCGCGTGTCCCTTGGACAGGATGAATCGGTCGCGGCCGGGATCGTCCAGGTTGTCCGGCGTCGTGTTCATCGAGTGCAGGTACAGGGTCACGAGGATGTCGATGACCGAGAACTCGCCGCCGATGTGGCCGAGGCCGGCGGCTCGGACCATCTTCAGGTCCTGTGCCCGGACGAGGCGCGCGGCCTCACGCAGATGCCGGAGGACCTGCTCTCGGGTCGCGCCGGCTGGGGCGCGCCCGATGACCGGGAGGGCGACGTCCTTGAGGGCGCCGGGCTCGAGGGTGGGGACGAGGTCCTCTTCGACCGTCACGGTTCGCTCCTCATGCAGCTCAGCAGCGCGTCCTGGACCAGACGCTGGGCGGCCATGGCGTCCTGCCGCTCCTGGGCCTCGCGCAGGCCCTCGTAGTCCAGCTCGTCGAGCGCCCGGTGCAGCGCCTTGAGGAACCGGATGGAGGTGCGCGCGGCGTCGATCGTGTCCTCACGGAAGGGGAACTGGTCGAGCTGCCAGACGCCCTGCCAGTCGTTGATGCGCAGCGTGTAGAAGAACTCGAAGATCTCGGTCAGGTGGACGGTGCCGACGACGAGGTCGTCGTCCCACCCGCGCAGGTTGTCGTTGACGTCCATGCCGTACAGCAGGCCGTGGTCGATCAGCAGCTGCGCGGCATCGGCCGGGGACTCGCCGCCGTACAGCGAGTGACCGAAGTCGAGCAGGACGCCCACGTTGTCCAGGCCGGTCTGCTGGATGCCCAGGATCGACCGGGCTGCCGAGTCCCACGTCATCTTGACGCGGGGCTCGCGCGGCTTGTACTCGATGGCGAACTTGAGGTCCGGGTGGGGCGCGGCGACCTCGCGGATCCCGTCGACGGCGAGCTTCCACAGGTCGTGGTGGTTGACCTGGAACGGGTAGTCCCAGCCGTCCTGCCCGGGCCAGACCTTGACGTAGTCGGCGCCGAGCTCGCGCACGACGCCGGCGCTCTCGTTGATGAGGTCGTAGGTGGCGTGGCGCACGGCCTTGTCGGGGTTGGTGAAGGCGCCGCGGCCGAACTTGCGCAGATAGATCTCCGGCGTGATGCCGATGGCGGCCAGACCGGCCTCCTTGAGCGCGTCCTTGACCTCGTCGAGTCCGACCCCGGGGGTGAACGGGTAGTTCAGGTCCACCACCGAGAGGTCGCCGACCTCCCCGGCCCGGGCGATGGCCTCGAGCGTGGTCACGGGCGGGGCGTACCCGTCCACGGCGTAGCGGTCCACGTAGCTGGCGAAGTGCCAGAGGCCCGCTCCGAATCGCGGTTGCGACATGTGTTTCAACTCCGATCTGAGATTCGCGTACGAGAACT
>JAPSLQ010000140.1 GCA_031180595.1 Isoptericola sp.
GGGAGCCCCAGGGCTGCGGCGGCGTCCGACACCGCGTACCGCGTCGCGAACGTGTCGCAGCCGTCGACGACGAGGTCGTAACCGTCCAGCAGCGAGCGCGCGTTGGACGGATCGAGCCGCTCGCGGTGCTCGACGACCACCGCCTGCGGCCGCAGCGCCCGCACCGCGGCAGCGGCCGACGCCGTCTTGGGCGATCCCACGTCGGACGCACCGTGCAGCACCTGGCGCTGCAGGTTGGACTCCTCGACGACGTCGTCGTCGACCACGCCCAGGGTCCCCACGCCGGCCGCCGCGAGGTACTGCAGGACCGGCGACCCGAGGCCGCCCGCCCCGACCACGAGCACGCGGGCCGCGGCCAGCCGCTCCTGCGCCGCGGGCCCGAAGCCCTCGAGCAGCAGGTGCCGCGCCGCCCGCCGCCGCTCACCGGCCGGCAGGGAGCCACCGGACGGCACGAGCGGGTCGAGGGCGGCCACCGGGCTACTCCCCGCGGTGCGCCCGGATCTTTGCGGCGGCCTGCGGCAGCACCTCCGCGAGGTCGCCGACGACGGCGAAGTCGCAGATCTCGAAGATCGGCGCCTCGGGGTCGTTGTTGACCGCCACGATCACCTGGGAGGCCTGCATGCCGCCGCGGTGGTGCGGAGCACCGGAGATGCCCGCACCGACGTAGAGGCGCGGCGCGATCGTCACGCCCGTCTGGCCGATGTACTGGTCGAACCAGCCCTCGAAGACCGCGTCGCGCGACGCGCCCACGGCCGCGCCGAGCGCGTCGGCGAGCTCCTCGACGGGACCGAAGTCACCGTTGGTGCCACGCCCGCCGGCGACGACGATCGCCGCCTCCTCGAGCGACGGCCGTCCGGAGGTGCGGTCCTTGGGTGTGCGCGACACGACGGTCGGCGCCGGCGCGTCGACCTCGACGGCGAAGCCCTCGACCTCGGTCGCCACCGCGGCCGGCGCCGGCTCGGGCACGACGGCGTTGGACCGGACGGTCAGCACCGCGAGGTCGGTCGTCACGCGGCTCTCGGTGTCCCACGCACCCGCGAAGACGCGCTTGACTCCGACGATGCGGCCCTCGGCGTCCTCGCGCACGCCCGCGGCGTCGATGATGAGGCCGGCGCCCAGGCGCTGCGCGGCGAGCGCCGACGCCTCCTTCGCGGCGAACGTGGCCGGGGCGAGCACCACGTCGGCGTCGGTGCGCCGGACGGCCGCGGCGAGCGCCGCGCCCACGACCACGGGCAGGTGCCGGGCGTCACCGGTGTACGACGGCGGCAGCTCGGCCTGGTGCACCGTCTCGACGCCGTACGCGCCGAGCTGGGCGAGCACCTCGACCGTCGGCGCCTCGAGCGCGACGGCCTCGGCGCGGCCGAGCGACCGCGCGATCGTGAGGAGCTCGAGCGCGCTCGAGCGGACCTCGGTCGCGGGGTCGAGCAGGACGAGGACGGTGCGGTTCCGGGTGGGCTCCTGGACGGTCATGACGGCCTCCCTCAGACCAGCTCGTTGCGGATGAGGAACTCGGCCAGGGCGGTGCCGCCCTCGCCCTTGTCCTGGACCAGCTCGACCTCGGGCCGCGGCGGGCGGGGCGAGGCGCTCGTCGTCTCGGTCCGGGCGCCGGCGGTCCCCACGGACGCGGCCTCGACGTCGAGGTCGGCGAGCGACCACGCCTCGATCTGCTTGGTCCGCGCGGCCATGATCAGCTTGAAGTTCGGGAAGCGCGGCGTGTTCGCGGTGTCCGCCACGGACAGCACGGCGGGCAGCGGAGCCGAGAGCTCCTCGGTCGCGTCGTCCGTCTCGCGCGTGATCGTGAGCGTCCCCGCCTCGACGGTGACCTTCTTCGCGAGCGTCAGCGCCGGGCGCCCGAGCTCGGCCGCGAGCAGCGCGGGCACCACGGAGCCGAGCCCGTCGAGCGCGGCCATGCCCGTGACGACCAGGTCGACCGTGCCCTCGGCCTCGAGGCGGCGCACCGCGGCCGCGAGCGCCGCCGTCGTGCCGAAGTAGTCCGAGCCCGCGAGGGCGTCGTCGGTGACGCGCACCCCACGGTCCACGCCCATCTGGAACGCCTTGCGCAGGGCCAGGTCGCCGTCGGCGGGCGCGACCGTGAGCGCGACGACCTCGCTCGACCCGCGTTCGTCGTCGGGCAGCGCCTCGACGACGCGCAGCGCGGCCTCGAGCGCGTTCTCGTCGAGCTCGTTGAGCGAGCCCTCCGCCGCGTCCCGGACGACGCGACAGTCCTCGAAGCGGCGCTCGGCGTTGATGTCCGGCACGTACTTCACTGGGACGACGATGCGCACGGGGAACCTTCCGACTCGAGGTGCTCGACGGATCGGACGGCCGAGGCCGTCCTGGCGACGAGCGTACTGCCCTCCGGGCGTCGACCAGGTCGCCGGTCCGCATCGTGCGACGTGCACCGGCGACGTGCACCGGCACAGTCCCGCCGCGGGTGCCGTGGGCGGCCACTCGTTTGACGCCCCGGGGACGATGGAGCCATGAACGCCCGCCCCAAGGTCACCCCGCTCACGCGCCCCACCGCGCGGCGCAGCCACGTGCCGCCGCTCGGGGTGCACGTGACGCCCGACGGCGGGATCGACGTCGCGGTGGTCGCCTCGCACGCCACGGGCGTCGACCTGTGCCTCGTCGACGTCGCCGACCCCTCGCGCGACGAGCGCGACCCCGCCCGCTACCGCGAGCGCCGCATCCCCCTCGACGGCCCGACGTACGGCGTGTGGCACGCGCACGTGCCCGGCGTCGCGCCCGGCCAGCGGTACGGCTTCCGGGCGCACGGCCCGTGGGACCCGGCGGCGGGGCACCGGCACAACCCGGCCAAGCTGCTCGTCGACCCCTACGCGCGCGGGCTCGCGGGCGAGGTCGCGTACGGTCCCGAGACGCTCGGCTCCCCCGGCCGCCCCCGCGGCGACGACCCCACCACGCCGGACGGCCGCTGGTGGCTCGCCGACCCGTACGGCGAGGCCGACCCGACCGACTCGGTCGCGCACGTGCCGCACTCCGTCGTCATGCCCGACCTGCCCCCGGCGCCCGCCATGACGCGCCCGCGCGTGCCGTGGTCGGACACGGTCGTCTACGAGGCGCACGTGCGCGGGCTGACGCAGCGCAACCCCGACGTGCCCGAGCAGCTGCGCGGCACGTACGCCGGCGTGGCGCACCCGGCGACGATCGCGCACCTCAAGGAGCTGGGCGTCACGACGCTCGAGCTGCTGCCGATCCACGCGTCGGTGAGCGAGCCGCGCCTGGTGGCGCAGGACCTCACCAACTACTGGGGCTACCAGACGCTCGGGTTCTTCGCGCCGCACGCCGCGTACGCGACCAAGGGCGCCCGCGAGCGTGGCCCCGCCGCGGTGCTCGACGAGGTGCGCGGCATGGTCCACCTGCTGCACGAGGCCGGCATCGAGGTGATCCTCGACGTCGTCTACAACCACACGTGCGAGGGCGGGCAGGACTCGCTGCACCTGTCGTGGCGCGGCCTGGACAACGCCCTGTACTACCTGCACGACGGCGGCTCGCCGGCCCGGCTCGCGGACGTCACCGGCACCGGCAACACGCTCGACTTCCGCCGCGTGCGCGTGGTGCAGCTGGCGCTCGACTCGCTGCGGTACTGGGCCGAGGTGGTCGGCGTCGACGGCTTCCGGTTCGACCTGGCCGTGACGCTGGGGCGCGGCCACTACGGCTTCGACCCCGACCACCCGTTCCTCGTCGGGCTCCAGACGGACCCCGTGCTCTCCGGTCTCAAGCTCGTGGCCGAGCCGTGGGACGTGGGCCCGCGCGGCTGGCGCACCGGCCAGTTCCCGCCGCCGATGGCCGAGTGGAACGACAAGTTCCGCGACGCCGTGCGCGGGTTCTGGCTCGACGCGCCCCGGCAGGGGTCGCGCGGGCACGAGATGCGCGGCATGCGCGAGCTCGCCACGCGGCTGGCCGGGTCCGCCGACCTGTTCGGGCGCTCCGACCCGCCGCTGGTGCGGGGGCCCGTGGCGTCGATCAACTACGTGACGGCGCACGACGGCTTCACGCTCGCGGACCTCGTCGCGTTCGACCACAAGCACAACTGGGCCAACGGCGAGGACAACCGAGACGGCCACGGGCACAACCTCTCGTGGAACCACGGCGTCGAGGGCCACGCGCCCAGCGGCGACGACGAGTCGACCGAGCCGTGGTCCGCCGTCGTGCCGCTGCGGCGACGCTCGCAGCGCAACCTGCTCGCGATGCTCCTGCTGGCCGCGGGCACGCCCATGCTCACGGCGGGCGACGAGCTCGGGCGCTCGCAGCGGGGCAACAACAACGCCTACGCGCAGGACAACGAGATCTCGTGGCTCGACTGGGATCTCGACGACGCCGCGCGCCACCTGCTCGAGACCACGCGCTTCCTGGTCGGGCTGCGACGACGGCACGCCGCGCTGCGCGCGGAGTCGTTCTTCCTCGGCAAGCCGCGTCCGGGCGAGGACCGGGTCGACCTGCTCTGGTACGACGCCGACGGCGCGCCCATGGACCACCGCGCCTGGAACGTCGCCGGGCGGCGCGTGATCCAGATGCTGCGCCCGGGTCCGGACGACGACGAGGCCGACGTCCTGCTCGTGCTCAACGGCGGGCTGCACGACGTCGCGGTCCACCTGCCGCGACCGCTCGACGGCGCCGGCGACTGGGAGCTGGTCTGGAGCTCGACGTGGGACACGCCGGCGGAGCCCCAGGACGAGGCCGCCGCTCACCCCCGCACGCTCGAGGCGCTGACCGTCGAGGTGTTCCTGGGCCCGCGCTGAGCACGCGGCCGGGTGGGGCGTGCGGGGGCGAAACCTACCGCGCCCGCCGGAGTCCGGCGCGCGCGAGCGACGACCCGGCATGTTGTCGAGCGCGGCGCCAGGGCCGTGGCTAGCGTGGGTGCCGTGACGACGCCCCTGCCCACACCGCACGTGCCCATCGGGCGCATCCCCGTGCTCGAGCTCTCGCCCGTCGTCGAAGGCGGCCGCTGGCCCGCCAAGGCTTCCGTCGGCGAGGTCGTACCCGTCGAGGCCACCGTGTTCCGCGAGGGGCACGACGCCGTGAACGCGACCGCGGTGCTGTTCGGCCCGGACGGCCGGGTCCACTCGTGGTCCCCCATGACCGACGTCGCGCCGGGCCTGGACCGCTTCCGCGGCTACCTGCAGCCCGACGCCGAGGGCGACTGGAGCTTCCGCGTCGAGGCGTGGTCGGACCCGTACGCCACGTGGGCCCACGACGCGGTCATCAAGGCGGAGGCCGGCCAGGACGTCGAGCTCATGCTCGCCGAGGGGTCGCTGCTGTTCGAGCGGATCACGGCCAAGAAGCTCCAGCGGCGGCGCACGCCGGAGGACGCCGACCTCCTGGCCGGGGTCGCCAAGGAGCTCGCCGACACGTCCCGCCCGGCCGGGGCGCGCCTGGCCATGGCCACGACCGCCGCCGTCAAGGACGCGCTGCGCCGGGTCCCGCTGCGCGAGCTGATGACGCCCAGCGCCCGCTACCCCCTGCGGGTGCACCGCAAGCTGGCGCTCGCCGCGAGCTGGTACGAGATGTTCCCGCGCTCGGAGGGTGCCGTCCGCGAGCCGGACGGCACCTGGCGGTCGGGCACCTTCCGGACCGCGGCGAAGCGCCTGCCCGCCGTCGCGGGCATGGGGTTCGACGTTGTCTACCTGACCCCCGTGCACCCGATCGGCACGACGTTCCGCAAGGGTCGCAACAACACGCTCTCGCCCCAGCCCGGCGACCCGGGCAGCCCGTACGCCATCGGGTCGCCCGACGGCGGGCACGACGCCATCCACCCCGAGCTGGGCACCGAGGAGGACTTCAAGGCCTTCGTCGCCGCCGCGCGCGACAACGGCCTCGAGGTCGCGCTCGACCTCGCCCTGCAGTGCTCGCCCGACCACCCGTGGGTGACCGAGCACCCGGAGTGGTTCACGGTGCGCGCGGACGGCTCGATCGCGTACGCGGAGAACCCGCCGAAGAAGTACCAGGACATCTACCCGCTGAACTTCGACCGGGACCCGCGCGGCATCTACGCCGAGATCCTGCGGATCGTCCGGGTCTGGATCGACCGCGGCGTGACCCTGTTCCGGGTCGACAACCCGCACACAAAGCCGCTCGACTTCTGGGAGTGGCTGCTCGCCGAGGTGCACGCGACGAACCCCGAGGTCGTCTTCCTCTCCGAGGCGTTCACGAAGCCGGCCATGATGCAGACCCTCGCCCGCATCGGCTTCCACCAGTCGTACACGTACTTCACGTGGCGCAACACCAAGGAGGAGATCGAGGAGTACCTCGAGGAGGTGTCCGGGCCGCAGGGGTCGGTCATGCGCCCGTCGTTCTGGCCGACGACGCACGACATCCTCCCGCCGTACCTGCAGCACGGCGGCGTGGCGGGCTTCGCGGTCCGTGCCGTCCTGGCCGCCTGCGGCAGCCCGACGTGGGGCGTCTACTCGGGCTACGAGCTCGTCGAGAACGTGCCGCGCCCGGGCGTCGAGGAGCAGATCGACAACGAGAAGTACGAGTACAAGCCGCGCGACTGGTCGCAGGCCGAGATCATCGGCATCTCGACGCTCCTGCGGCGGCTCAACGAGATCCGCCGCGAGCACCCGGCGCTGCAGCAGCTGCGCAACCTCACCGTGCACGAGACCACGAACGACCAGGTCGTCGCGTTCTCGCGGCGCGTGCGCGCCGAGCACCTGGCGGGCGTGGGCCTGCCGGGGGCGACGCAGGACGACGTCGTGCTCGTGGTGGTCAACCTGGACCCGTGGGGCACGCAGGAGTCCACGCTCCTGCTCGACCTGGAGGAGCTCGGGCTGACCCGGCCCGACGGCGTCGAGGACCAGCCGTTCTTCGTCGCCGAGGACGTGCTCTCCGGCGAGACGTACCGGTGGGGCGCCCACCCCTACGTCCGGCTGGACCCGCGGGTGCAGGTCGCGCACGTCCTCCGGGTGGGTCTCGCATGAGCGCGGAACCGATCGGCGTCCCGCGCCCGACGACCCGTCCGATCCCCGTCCAGGCCCTGCCGCCGCGACGCCAGCCCGAGCCGCCGCCGCTCGACCGGCCCGGCCTGTCGGACGACCCCGACTGGTACAAGAAGGCCGTCTTCTACGAGGTCATGGTCCGGTCGTTCTCCGACTCCGACGGCACGGGCAGCGGCGACCTGCGCGGCATCATCGCGCGCCTCGACTACCTGCAGTGGCTGGGCATCGACGCGCTGTGGCTGCCCCCGTTCTTCCCGTCGCCGCTGCGCGACGGCGGGTACGACGTCGCGGACTACACCGCCGTGGCGTCGCAGTACGGCAGCCTGCAGGACTTCAC